>NZ_DFBY01000010.1:0-177763 GCF_002366815.1 Psychrobacter sp. UBA3068
CAACTTATGGGGGTCGGTTCAATCGTTAATCACGATAATCCCTTTTTTATGACAGGTGATATTTACTCAATGTCTTTTTGTTCACTCGTTTCTTGTGTAACGTCTGCCTGTTCGGTATCGCTATTGTCAGTATCATCGGATTCACTAAGATCGGACTCAATGAGTTTTTCATCATTAAGTTGATAGTCATACCAATTGCCCATCACGCCAGCTAGCTCATCAAGACCTTCTTTTCTTAAGGCTGAAAACAACTGAATGGTGCAGTTTAAGCCCAACTTTTTGAGTCTTTTACGGGTATTGAGAAGTGCGTTTTTGGACGCACCGTATTTAAGCTTATCCGCTTTCGTCAGTAAAATGTGGACTGGCAGATCGCCGTCTTTGGCCCAATGCAGCATTTGCTCATCAAAAAACTTGAGCGGATGGCGAATATCCGTCATCAGTACCAACCCTGCAAGGCTTGAGCGTGAAACCAAGTATTCTTCTAGCTCAACCTGCCATTCTTTTTTCATCTCAAGCGGCACAGCCGCATAACCGTAACCCGGCAAATCCACCAAACGTCTATTGGTATCGCCAATACTAAAAAAGTTAATCATCTGCGTCCGGCCAGGTGTTTTGGAGGAGCGCGCCAATTGACGTTGATTGGTCAAGGCATTGATAGCCGAGGATTTGCCAGCGTTTGAACGACCAGCAAAAGCAACCTCTAATCCCACATCAGGCGGACAAAGACGAAAGGTAGGCGCTGACGTCATAAACTCAGTTTGCTGAATTTTTTGACGGGATTTGGTGTTGAACAATGCATGTTCGGCGGCAACATCTGTAAACGGGGTACTCATAAATGGCTCATTAATCTTCAAGAAATTGGATACGGTTGTAAAAGTCTAGCTAGCTGGTTATTAAGGTAATGCGATGGATAAAAAGCCGGTAGACAACAAAACGAAAAGGAGTGACTCGTTATAATGATAGGGCGCATTAGTCACAAGAGCAGCCATGTAAAATTAGTGACCATTCTATACTATTACCTGTCTTACTTATTGAAATAACTGTGATTAACGGCATATAAATAATAGGATAACATTAAAATGAGGCGGTCATACGCAAAGTTATGGTGCTCATCAGAGGGTTACTAAAACCAAACTTTATTTATCTACCTTTACATGACATAAATTGTTACAATGTTTGCTAAACACCGTTTAATGGAATGGTTGATTAAACGGATGACACACCAAAAGGAGGTGTTCTATGTTTTCAATCACCACACGTTTTCGCCAGAGTTTTCGTGCTTTATTAGGTAGCGGTGCGGTATTACTGTTCAGTAGTGCCATGATGACCAGCGCTGGTGCTGCTGATATTGCAACCACCTATGATAACTCATGTGCCGCCTGTCACGATAGTGGCGCACTAAATGCCATTAAAAAAGGCGACAGTGCGAAATGGCAACAACTTATAAAGCAAAAGCGCATGCCAACCCTGATCAACTCAGTAAAAAACGGGATGCCACAAATGCCCGCTGGCGGTCTTTGTAATAACTGTAGTGATGATGATTATCGCAAGCTGATTGAATATATGAGCAAATAGCTCGCTTGCGAATACATTAAACCGTATAAATAAAGCGCTGGGTTATAGACCTTTGGCGCTTTTTGTTTTTAGGGCGCGTTTTCGCTCATCGTTAGAAAAACTGGTGGATGCGATGATTAAGTAGGCAAATACTACAAAGTCTTGCTATAATAATCGAAAATAAACCCTGATGTTAGTAAGTACTTTCAGACTGCTTGTGTGCAAGACCTAAAAATATATGCCTGCCTCGCTCATAAAAGGGCAGTTTATACTGGGTATCTTATCAGTACAATCACTCTAAATAATGCTTACGCCGAGCTAGTAGGATTTGTATCAATGAAAAAGTTAATCGCTGCTGCCAGCTTATGCGTTGCAAGTTTCAGCGTACAAGCTGCTATTATTGTTCCTGAGTACGACGTCAATGCTGGTAAGCAAATTGCAGAAACTGTTTGTGCTGCTTGTCATGGTGTGAACGGTGTCAGTGTTGTTCCTGCACAGCCTAATTTAGGTGGCCAAAACGTAAAGTACCTTTACAAACAGTTGGTCGATTTTAAAGCAGGCTACCGCAAAAACGGTATTATGCAATCACAAGTTGCCAATTTATCTCAGCAAGACTTGGCCAATGTGGCAGGTTATTATGCTAACCAAGCGCCTTGGGGTGTCGGTTTCGGCAATCCTGCGACCACTCAAGAAGCCACTAAGCTGTTCTTAGGTGGTGATAAGTCACGCGACGTTATTGGTTGTGCAGGCTGTCATGGCCCTGAGGCTGATGGTAATGAGTGGGCCGCGTTTCCACGTTTAGGTGGTCAGCATGCACAATATATTTCCACTCAGTTAAAACTGTTCCGTGCCGCTGGTCGTGTAGATGATATCGACAGTGATGAGCAAAAGCGTGTCAATGACGCAGCGAAAGAAGGCGAGATGGGCATGATGCAAACTGTAGCGTCGAGATTATCAGATCGTGATATTCGTATCTTGTCAGACTACATAAGCGCCATTCACTAATTCATTAGTGTATGGTGTGAATATAAGGCATTTCTTAAGTAAAATGGCTAAGAGCCTTGTCGTATATTCATCACTATTTAGTTATTAAACCCCGTTTTCGGGGTTTTTTTATAACTGTTTGTCCCTCATATTACAGAGACCCATTTAGCTATAAAAATAAAACCACTGACAGATGCTAATTATGGCTTTGTATGATGGTACATTATTGTTATTCACTTTAGATCGTTTGGATTTAGCTTATGATGATCCGTTATGCTTCTTATTTTATTGCAGCCCTGCTTCCGTTACTGCTGTTTCGTTGGTTTGCCCCTGCGTCCATTGGTGAGATCGATTTTTGGCTACTGTGGCTAGTGGCTATGGTGCTGGTGTCGTTGCCAGTCGTGTATGCAGAAATAGCCTTAGCCTATCGTAGTGTCGATGCGCCATTTGCAGGGATGCAAAAGCTGACTCGTGAAGCAGATGCCAGCCCAGCATGGCGTAGCTTTGGTTGGCTAGCGGCATTGGTCTCTATCATTATTGCAGCGTTAGTTATCTCTGGTGCTAGCACAGGTATCTTGGCGGCATTGACTGAGCTTAATAGCGCCCCTGCCGTACCCAGCTTTGCGATCGCGGCGGGTTTGATGGTGATTGCTGTCTTGTTGAGTTTGCTTGGCGTTGCACCCTTACCGATAGGGTTAGGGCTGATGGTCATAGGGCTGTTGCTGGGCGTGGCAAATGGCTTACCTAACATTGATTTTGCCATGACTGATATCAGCTTAACTGAGTGGGCGCGTGCCGTCGCGCTCGCGTTGGTCAGTGTCGGTGCCGGTACGGGCTTATACTGGTTCGGTCAAAATTTAGTGACCAAACAGGTGGTCACAGCGGTAGATACCAACAATCATAATGCGCAAACGCCTACCAGTAAACAGGCGAAAAATATGTATCGCGCGACCAAATTGGTACGACCGATCTGGATATTGCAGTTGCTCGTTGGGGGTGTTGCTTTGTTGATGAGTGGCATGTCATTACCACCGATCGGACAGCTGCTATATTGGGTAGGGGTACTGTTTGTGGTCAGCTACTTGCTACATTATAGTACCCAGCAATTGGCGCATAAGTTTGGATTATTGGTCAGTCTGATATTAACTTTTGTATTAGCGCTAGTCTTAGTCGTTGCCATTCCGACCACATGGCTGGTTGGAATTTTGGTCATTATCAGTAGTGTGGCGGTATTATTGTTATCGATTTTTGCGGGTTGGCAGATGAAAATCAGTCATTTGCGCAAGTCGTTAAACTTTGGCAATGAAGCGTTTTATAATTTATGGCGGGTAGCGATCCGTTTGGTCGTGCCATTAGCCCTGTTATTAGCCTTGATAGGTTGGGTGATGCAGTGGGTAAGCTAACGGCTGATGACAGAAACATAGATAATAATAGTGCTGCGCCTCAGTCTGGGAAAGATGCTCTTATGACCGTGTATTTGGCGTACGCTGAAGATGCCCAGCGTCAGCACTATGTAGCCCTACTAGTCAGCGCGGGCACCAGTTTGTATGAGGCGCTTATGCAAGCAGGCTGGTTAGCAAAGTTTCCAGAGTTGGCAAGGTGGTGTGAAGACGTGCTAGATATTGCTACGCCGACTGCTAAGCGCTGGCATGTAGGAATTTACGCCCAAAAGCAGCCGCTTAGCTATCGTCTGCAGCCTTTTGATCGTATCGAAGTGTATCGCAGCTTAAGCGCTGATCCCATGTCTCAGCGCAAGAGCAAATCGCGTGGTTAAGTCAGTAACTCTTAAAGCCCGTTGAGCAGTTAATAGTCTTAATTTTAATTACGAAGCTGGCAGGCTCTCTATACCTTCGATGCGATTGACCAGACCCTGATCATCAAAGTAGATAATTAAATGCTGGCTGGCATTTTTGACGTCTTTGATACCTTGGCGGCGACCTTCTGTACCGGCTTGATAGTCGTAAATGTAGTCCCAACGCTTAGGCGCAAGCGTGTCTTTAATGGCTGGACTACCAAGGAGGTAAAGAACTTGGTTTTGATTCATACCCACTTGCAGCTTTTGCGCTTGCGTTTGAGTAATAGCAGTGCCTTGTGGCAAATCAATCTTATAAACACTCAGTAATGAGCAGCCAGACATAGCGACAGCAGCGCTAAGTACACTGGTGATGGCAATCTTGCGTAATGCACTTGTAGGGCTTGACGGACGAAAAGTTAATGTCTTTATCATGGTAAGATGACTCATAAGAAATGAATTAGGCGCGGCCAGTGTTATTTGGTGCGAGTGTGACCGACAATCTTGGACAAATGATACGTCATTTACTTGCAATTTCCTACCACTTACGACATTATTTACCAAACGCTACCTGAGCTGTTGGGTTAATTATATTTTAAATTCATAGACTTGCACTGAGAATACTTAACAAAATGACACCCTAGAAATTTACTTAGGTCAAGCGAGTCTAGGGCGGTTAAAACACTTATATTTAATAAAAAATAATCGCGAATTATTGTTTATCTCATATTTTTGGTTCTTTATTTGCTAAGACTGTCACAGTCAGAAGGGATATTATGGCTTCTTTTACCAATCAAGATTTACGTAAAGCAGGATTGAAGGTTACGTTACCTCGTATCAAGATTTTAGAGCTGCTTGAGAGCGCTGAGCTGCATCATATGAGTGCAGAAGAGATTTATAAGGCGCTGATTGAACAAGGCGAGGATGTGGGCTTAGCGACTGTTTACCGTGTGCTCACGCAGTTTGAGCAAGCAGGAATCGTCGAACGCCACAACTTTGAAAACAATTTGTCAGTATTTGAGATTACTCAAGAAGGACATCATGATCACTTGGTTTGTGATGTGTGTGGCAAGATTATAGAGTTTCACAACGAAGTGATCGAGGAGGAGCAGCTTAAAGTAGCAGAAAAGCATGGCTTTAAGTTGTCAGGTCACTCGTTGGTGCTCTATGGTATTTGTGATGACCAAGAATGTAGGGACAGCATAAAAAAATAGTCGCTGCAGAGTTTATAGTGTTGGGGCAAACGGGATTATTGTATTCTAATAACGTTTTTCCTCTACTATACTGGTGTTTAAAACAGAAAAAGCCCTCGTTATGACAATGAGGGCTTTTTTGTGGCGGCACTTTTTATACAGTCATAACTCACTGACGGCAGGTTTAAAAAAATAGAAAGATCTACCTGATATCCAGCGATAAGCCATCGGCCCCTTCATCGAGATTGGCGGCACCGTTTTTGCTACTAAGCTTGATTTTGAGACGTAAGTCGTTAGGAGAGTCAGCATGGAGAATGGCTTCTTTATAAGTGATCTCTCCTTGCTCATATAAGTCCAAGAGGGCTTGGTCAAAGGTCTGCATACCGCTATCCCGTGAGCGCGTCATGACATCTTTGATTTCATGAACCTCGCCTTTACGGATATAATCACTAATCAGTTGTGAGTTTAATAAAATCTCAATGGCGGCACGGCGACCTTTGCCGTCAGGTGTTGGAATGAGCTGCTGAGCAATAATGGCTTGTAGGTTCAGTGATAAGTCCATAAATAGCTGATTATGGCGACTGGTTTCAAAAAAGTGAATAATACGGTCAATCGCTTGGTTAGCGTTGTTGGCGTGCAGAGTGGCAAAGACCAAATGCCCTGTTTCTGCATATTGAATGGCGTAGCTCATCACCTCGCGGTTACGAATCTCACCAATTAAGATCACGTCCGGTGCTTGGCGTAAGGTGTTTTTTAGTCCTGCTTCAAATGAGTGGGTATCGATACCCACTTCACGCTGGGTAATAATACAGCCGCGATGCTTATGGACAAACTCGATAGGATCTTCGATGGTGATAATGTGACCGTGAGAGTTTTGGTTGCGATGCCCTATCATGGCAGCCAGGGTGGTGGATTTACCCGTACCCGTGGCCCCAACCAATAAAATAATGCCGCGTTTTTTCATGGCCAGCTCTTTTAGTGCTGGTGGTAAACGCAGCTCCTCGACGGTCGGAATTTTATTCTCAATTTTTCGTAAAATCATCCCTGCCATATCACGCTGTATAAAAGCACTGACCCGAAAGCGTGCCTGTTGTGCCTCATCAGCAATGGCAAACTGACACTCATTTGTCTCTTCAAACTCTTGTTGTTGGCTTGGCGTCATCACCCCTTTCACCAATCTCATGGTCTGCTCAGCAGTCAAAGGCGTTTTGCCCACTGGCAGAATCTTGCCATTGATTTTCATAGAGGGGGCAACGTCAGCGGTAATAAAAAGATCTGAGCCATTTTTATTAATCATTAATTGCAATAGTTTATCAATGTCCATATCGTACCTGTGCTCGATGTAAATCGATTAAAAAATATAAAATCATGCGTTAAAGATCGCTAATAATGACCAATAGAAAAAAGGGCTGTCGTGGCATTCACTCTTACATCAATAACGACATATGAGTGCCGATTAAGAATACTACATAAAGGCTTCTGGCTGTTTGGCATAAGGGCGGGCAACGTCTTTACTGATGGTGCCTTTGGCCACTAGGTTCTTAAGCGTTTGATCTAGGGTAATCATGCCGTCGCCTGCTCCCGTTTGGATAGCAGAGTACATTTGGGCAATTTTATTCTCCCGTATCAAATTACGAATAGCGGGTGTGCCAAGCATGATTTCATGAGCGGCAACACGTCCCCCTGTTTGCCGGCGGAGGAGCGTTTGAGAAACAACAGCTTGCAGTGACTCTGAGAGCATCGCCCGAATCATGTCTTTTTCGGCGGCGGGAAACACGTCGATGACACGGTCAATCGTTTTAGCTGCTGAGCTGGTGTGGAGGGTGCCAAATACCAAGTGTCCAGTTTCGGCCGCAGTCAAGGCCAAACGAATGGTTTCAAGGTCGCGAAGCTCACCAACCAAAATCACATCGGGATCCTCACGTAGGGCTGAGCGCAATGCAGGCTCGAAGCCTAAGGTGTCGCGGTGAACTTCACGCTGGTTAATCAGGCTTTTTTTGGACTCATGGACAAATTCAATCGGATCTTCGATGGTTAAAATGTGCTCTTTACGGTTTTCATTAATGTAGTCAATCATAGCAGCCAGCGTGGTTGACTTACCTGAGCCTGTTGGGCCGGTGACTAGCACCACGCCACGTTTAAAATCCGAGACGCGTTTGAAGACATCGCCCATACCCAAGTCTTCCATAGTCAAAACTTTGGAAGGAATGGTACGAAATACAGCGCCCGCGCCACGGTTTTGATTAAAGGCGTTTACCCGAAAGCGCGCTAAATTAGGAATCTCGAAAGAAAAATCCGTTTCAAAGAACTCTTCAAAATCAGCGCGCTGCCGATCATTCATGATGTCATAAATAAGCTGATGAACCATTTGATGCGTCATTGGCGGCATGTTGATTCGGGTCATTTCACCGTCGGCGCGAATCATTGCTGGCATACCAGCCGAAATATGTAAGTCTGATGCTTTATGTTTAACGGTAAAGCGCAGCAAGTCTTCGATACTTAAACTGTTTTTTTCAGCCATAATCGGATATTCCTATCAATCAATAAGGGTAAGACAAAAGAGTATAAAAGTGTGTGGTTGCCAATCGATAGTTGCCCGTGAGTAGGCCAATTACTTTAATAAAGGACAAAAGAAGCTTTTTACCCTTATCATGGTATTCAGTAGCATGGGTCAAACCATGTAACAATATAATAACAAGACTATTGGTATTTAACCATCTACACGATTAATAAAATGTAAAATTAGTCCTTCTTAAACTTACTTTATATATGAACTACGATCGATGTTTTCGAAGCCTAGATTTTTTAAGCGATGTTCTGTTAGCGAAATCTGAGGGGGCTGCTATCGCAGCTTTACTTTAAAACCGAGACCGTAGCTGCAATCATCAAAATATCAATTTTATGTCGAACTGAATTTAATAAAAAATAGTTGAAAAAACCAATAATAGCTGACTGAAATGAATCAATTAATTATCCTTGTGAGTGGTGTATGAAAGATATTGAAAACAGTATGAATAGCCAAAGCCTTATTGAGAACTGGCAACAAGTTAGCAGGCAAATGACGCAGGCTTGTGAACACAGTAACAGGCAGGCTGAGGACGTTACGTTGTTGGCAGTCTCCAAAACTAAGCCTGCCGGTATGATTGCTACGTTAGCTCAACAAGGACAAGTGCATTTTGGTGAAAACTACCTGCAAGAAGCCATCGAAAAAATTGAGACGTTAAAAGAGCGGCCTGAATGTGCAGGGATAGTGTGGCACTATATCGGTAGTATCCAGCGCAATAAGACCCGCGATATTGCGGAGCATTTTGACTGGGTACAAACGGTTGAGCGTGACATTATTGCCAAGCGTCTAAATGATCAGCGCCCAGCAGAAATGCCACCACTAAACGTACTGATTCAAGTCAATATTGATAATGAAGCAAGTAAATCCGGTTGTTTGCCAGAGCAGTTACCTGAGTTGATAACCACCATCAAAGGGTATGAGCGACTGCAACTGCGCGGTTTGATGATTATTCCTGCTAAGACAGATACCAATGCGTTTGCTCGAACTCAGCAGTTATTTGACGCGATAAAGCAAAGCCATCCGCAGCTCAATGGTTGGGATACGCTAAGTATGGGTATGAGTGGTGATATGGAGGAGGCGATAGCTAAAGGCTCGACGATGGTGCGGGTCGGGACAGCAATCTTTGGTGAGCGTCATTAATTATTAGCTGTAGATTATGGTAACCATTATCAAACCTTCTAAGCAGAGCCGCAGTCGTTAATCGCCTGCACGCTCGCTGTTTTTCTTTTATCAGTGCGGGTTTTTGTGAACGGTCACCGGTCACGTTTTTTCTTGAGCGCGCCGAAACTGGCAATTAACAGATCCCGCAACGCATGGACAGGGTTTACTTGGCTATGGCTTTGCCATTGAATCCATTCGAGCGCCAATAAACAGAGCGTCAGCCAGATGGTGCCTGCGAGATAGCCCGCAATAACATCACTTGGGAAGTGGGCGCCTAGATAAATTCGGCTCGTTCCAATGAGCACAATAATTATGCTAAAAAATATGAAAGCCAAGATTTTGACCAATTTTTTTTGGGTGCTTCGTACAATCCAGTAAATGACGAACCCGTAAAAAACAAGCGATCCCATCGAATGGCCGCTTGGGAAACTAAAGCCAATGGCATCGACTGCTTCATTGATAGACGGACGCTCTCTTTCATAGAGTTGTTTTAATAACCACGTCAACGCCCCATTGCCTCCTACGGCGATAAGAAAGAAAAGCGCGCCCCATTTATCTTTGGCTTTAAACCAAAGCCATAACAATATGAGTACCGTTAAGGTGGTCAAAAACCAGACCGACCCAAGCTCGGTGATTAAAACGTAAACCGCATCAAGGGTGGGCGTTTCTATAGCGGCAAAAAGACGAATGATACTATTGTCAAAGTGTCTCAACTCATTTTCCAGCAGTTCTTCTGCCAGTTCAGAAAATAGCCAAATGGAAAGACTGGCTATTCCTAAACCAACGATCAAAATGGTAGCCAAAAAGCCCACTTTTTTATTTTCTACGTCCATAATGTGTTTGCCTTTTCAATAAACCCATCATTATTAAAATGGGCACACAAAAAATCCCACATTAACATTTTTTAAGTATGGATGCAGAAAGGCGTCACTTTGATCAATCAGCATACAGCCTTTGTAAAAAGTTAATTCGCCTTTATAGATAATGGGGAAGTCATAAATAGGCAGGTCTTACACCGTATCTTCAAACTTAGTCACTAGCAACTGGGTGATTTTGAGATTGTCGGTCGCGATAATTTCAAATCGATAATTGGCATACTCGATAGTATCGGTTTTCTTTGGAATTTTGCGTAGCATGTACATCATAAAGCCACTGATGGTTTCATAGTTTTGACTGCGTGGTAGATTGACGATGTCCAAAGCGCGAACCACGTCTTCAATTGGGGTCATACCATCGATTAGCCAAGAGTTATCAGTACGCTGGACGATAGCCTGCTCTTCCATGGTCACAAGCTCACCCATGACGATGCTCATTACATCCTTAAGAGTGATAACCCCAACGACTAGCCCGTACTCATTAACGATAACTGCAAAATCCGCCCCCGTGGATTTGAACATCTCTAACACTTCAAATAAAGACAAGGTATCAGGGACGAAGAGTGCAGGCTTGAGTAAGGCTTTGTCGGTTAAGCTCACTTCTTGCTGGTTCAGAACCAACGCTAAAAAACTGCGCGACTCTACATAACCAATGATGTGCTCCAAGTCATCATCATGACAGACCAAGAACTTGTTATGTGGCTGTTCAATCATGACCTCGACGACGGCTTCGGTGCTGGTCTGGGTATCGAAATATACGATATTTTCGCGTGGATTCATCACCGAGGTTACCGTACGTTCTTGCATATCAAAGATGTTTTCTATCAGGTGATGCTCCTGTTTTTTGAGCACGCCCGCTTCGGCACCTGCGTCCATGACGGCATAAATGTCTTCTGGCGTCATATCGTCTTGACGTATGGTTGAGATGCCAAACAGCTTAAAGAGGACATTGGCGGCGCCATCAAACACCCAAATCACAGGTTTAAATAGGAAAATCAACAGCATCATCGGGCGTACGAGTCGCACAGCGATAGTTTCAGTATTTGACATGGCCAAACGTCTGGGCATCAAATCGGCGAGTAGGGAAAATGAGCTGGTGATCACTACGAATGATATAACGGAGGACACAGCTTCATTATTAACCAAGCGCTGTAGATAAGGGCTGATGGCTGACTCACCCACAGCCCCCGCAGAAATAGCCACTGCATTTAAAACGACTTGCACGACTGTGATAAAACTACCAGGATGCTCCTGCATTTTTAGCACATCAAATGCCCGAACATCTCCTTCTTTTGCCATGATTTGCAGCTTAATTTTGCGCCCTGCTGCGATGGCAATCTCAGCAGCAGAGACAAAAGCACTTAGGGCAAGCAATAAAAGAAGGAAGATACTAGCGGTTAGCAAACTCATGACAGACTCGGTAAAAAGTATAGGGATTAAAAGTAATAATAGTTGAAGTTAAAAGTGGTGAAGCTAAAAGAAATGGGGTAGAGCCAAGAGGAAAGCGTTATCGTTAAAAAATGCCAGTTTGTAGAAATTAATTATAAAAACTAAAAAAAGAAACTAAAAAAGCTGGGCAATTACCCAGCTAATCATAAAAAAAACCAACTTTCTGTAAAGAAATTAGACTATTGGCATCTCCCAACCTCTCAATCACAGAGGTTGGGCAAGCCGCACTATTTCGTCTGGCTTAGCCTTTTATCGACCACTTATTGACCAGTGGATAGCGGCGCTCGCGCCCAAAAGCTTTATGGCTAATCTTAGTACCAATGGGTGATTGCAAACGTTTGTATTCGCTGTTGTCGACCATCTTAATGACTTTTGCGACCATATCTGCATCAAAACCTTTATCAATGATGTCTTGATAACCCATGTCTTCATCGATGTAAGAGGTTAAGATAGCATCTAATATATCGTAATCAGGCAAGCTGTCTTGATCCTTTTGATCAGGGCGTAGCTCTGCTGATGGCGGACGAGTGATGACGCGCTCAGGGATGACAGGCGTGTCCTCTAAACGATTGCGATAACTTGCCAGCTTATAGACCTGTGATTTATATACGTCTTTTAGCACATCAAAGCCGCCTGCCATATCACCGTATAAGGTTGAGTAGCCAACGGCTAACTCTGACTTATTACCAGTGGTGATGACCAAATGACCAAATTTGTTGGACAAGGCCATCAAGACCACACCGCGAGCACGTGCTTGGATATTTTCTTCGGTGGTGTCTGCAGGCGATTTGTTAAACAATGGGGCTAGGGTATGACGTATGCCTTCAACAGCGTCAAATATAGGACAAACCGTATAAGAAACGTTTAAGCGACGGGCCTGTGCTTGTGCATCTTCTAAGCTGATTTGAGAGGTATACTCGTACGGCATCATGACGGCATACACCTTGTCAGCCCCTAAGGCGTCAACGGCGATACAAAGTGTCAATGCCGAATCAATACCGCCCGACAGACCAACGATAATGCCAGAGAACCCTGAGTGATTGACGTAGTCGCGTAAGCCAACGACCAACGCCTGATACATCTCCGACTCACGGCTCAGTGTTAATGGTGCTTTAGTTTGGCTATCGAACGTAGCGGTTTTGACATCTAAAGTGGCTAAAAGCAGCTGGTTCATAAAGCGCGGCGCTTCGTGGGCAACGCTGCCGTCAGCTTGTACTGCCATAGAGCCACCGTCAAACACCAAGTCGTCTTGACCGCCAACGGCGTTGACATACACGATAGGCAAATTGTTTTCACGGCTACGTTTGGCAAGCATCGTTTTACGGTTGTCTTGTTTGCCAATCTCAAAAGGTGACGCATTTAAGCTAACCGCTAGATCAGCACCTTGTTTTTTAAGCTCAGCGATAGGACCTTTTTCCCACAAGTCTTCACAAATAAGTAGACCGATGGTGATGCCTTTATAGTCAAATAGGACTTGGTTACGGCCTCTATCAAAGTAACGGCGCTCATCAAACACGCCATAATTTGGCAAAACTTGCTTATGATAAAACCCTTTTTGATGGCCATTATGTAAGATGGCAGCAGAGTTAAAGGTACCATGATGGTCGACATGAGGATAGCCGACAATCATCACGATATCGTCGATATCACTTAAGCTAGATAAGGCGCTTTTCACACGGCCTGACAAGCTTGGACGTAGCAATAGATCCTGAGGCGGGTAACCTAAAAGAGCCAGCTCTGGAAAGACAATCACGTCTGCGCCTTGCTCGCGGGCTTGTAATGCTAGTGTGCGCATTTTTTCGGCATTGGCAGTAATATCACCCACCAAAAAATGCGACTGAGCCAACGCAACAGTAACGGTTTCTTGTGGTGTATTGCTTTTATTGGCCTCGTTTGAGGGATTAATATTGGGGTTATCAGTGTCTTTTGACATTGTTATTGTTCCTATCGATATATTGTTTAAAATTTGGTGGGTCAGTATTGATTTAAAATCAAATTAAGTCCGACATTAACTCAAAATAGTACTCAGTCACATCCATTCTAATATTGAACTTGTATGATGAGCTTAAATCTTGCATAAGCCACTATATAACGCTTACGCATAATATCCAAAATTATGGCGCCGCTCTAAAGGGTAGATCTTATGATAGTCTAGAGAAGGACGATAAAAGAGGGTTTTGGCTGACAGTCTGAACATTGCTGGGTCTGTACAACCATCAAAATAAATAAGGGCAAACTCACTTAACGCTGTTGAAAAGCTTAAAATAATTGCTTTAGTATAACATCAATTGCAGCCACAAATAGAACGCGCCAGTGAATTAGCTGGCAAGATATCAGTTTACAGCGTGAATATAAAACAGGCGTTTAGTGCATTGTTTTTGCATCACAAAGCCACGTTTTGCGTTATTTGTATGGGCGTTATTCTCTAGTAAGGTTGCATAGAGAAAGTTGTAAGTAAAGATTACAACATAGCGTTATATAATTGTCCTATTTTGTTGCATAATGAGGTCTGATAACTGCTTTTTTTAGTCTGAATGATAGATGGTAAATATGTTACCGTGCCCTATGAGTTGCCGCTCACAAAGCAGATTTTTATCTATGTAGTAATGATTTACCACCCTCGCTAATGGATACCGTTTATGGGCATGGTCTATAAGTCGATATTCATCTCACATTTATAAACTTGCCAGCGAAGTCATGATAGAGCTTTGCTGTCTGCTCTTGGTTTATACGCTATGATTGAAAATTGGACAAAAGAATTTATTATCCAGCGCTTGCTGGCCGTTACCTTATTGGTCGTGTTGTTCGTATTGTGTTTTCAGGTGGTACAGTTTTTTATTGTACCGGCGCTCTGGGCGGCGATTTTAGCGTATGTGACTTTTCCCATTTATAACTTTTTTTATGAAAAAGTAAAACTGAGCCCTAGTTTTAGTGCGGCTATTATGACGGTGAGTATCTCCTTAATTATAGGGGTGCCGCTCGTCATTGGCGTCTTTATCTTACAACAAGAAGCATTGAGCCTAATCAGCAACTTAATCTATCGTATCAAAGTTGGCTATTTAGATGTGCCGGACTCTATTAAAGATCTGCCTATCATCGGACAGCAAGTGAAAGACGTGCTGTGGAGAATCAATAAAAACCCCGAGGGGACGCTTGAAGCGTTTCGGATTTGGGTGCAGTCACACTTATATTATGGCAAAGTCGCCTTTGATGTGGTGTTTAGTGGTCTTGCCAAGCTTGGTATGGCCTTGATGACGCTGTTCTTTTTCTATCGCGATGGCATCAGTTTGGTTCGCCAAATCCGTCAAGCATTACGCAATATCATTGGCAATCGTATTGATGGCTATATTGATTCTGTGGGTACGACCACACGTGCGGTGGTTTACGGTATCGGTTTGACCGCATTGGCGCAGGCTCTGCTTGCAGGGGTTGGTTACTATTTCGCTGGTGCGCCAAGTCCTATTTTGCTCACCATTGTCACCTTTATCATTGCCTTGATACCATTTGGCACGCCCTTTGTGTGGGGCGGCGTATCCATTTGGTTGTTAAGTCAAGGTCATACGGTCGAAGGGATTGGTTTGGCGCTGTGGGGCACCTTAGTGATTAGTTGGGTTGATAATCTCATTCGCCCTATTGTGATTAGCGGGGCGACCAAAATTCCTTTTATCATTATTTTTATCGGTGTATTGGGTGGTCTAACTGCTTTTGGCTTCGTTGGTTTGTTTATCGGCCCTGTGGTGCTGGCAATCGGACTGGCGGTATGGCGTGAATGGATCTCAAATCACAAAAATGAGATATTTGCGCCACAAGAAGAGGGGCTAGCTGCTAGCCCGCCTCTTCCCCTAATTGATAAACCAGAGTAAGTGTGCAGCCAGAGTAAGTGTGCAGCCAGAGTAAGTGTGCAGCCAGAGTAACTGTGAAGCTAGAATAAGTGTGCAGATAGGCACGACAGTTATTTTAAAATAAAAGGATCTCTATAGACGATCCCTAGCGGTCATTTTGAAATACTAAGTAAACATTAAGCAAGTACTAAGAAGGGCAGGATGGATACTATTAAAAATATAACGATTGTGGCCGATAGCAATATCGCGAGCTTGGACGAATTTTTTAATGGCGCAACGCTTGGGCAGACATCGATGCAGACCGTCAATATTATCACCGCTGCTGGACGTGATATCAACGCGCAATTACTCGCAGATTTGCAACCTGATGTCCTATTAATACGCTCTGTGACCCCAGTCGGTGCGGCTTTATTGGCTGATAATAAGAGTGTGCAGTTTGTTGGTTCTGCCACCATCGGTACCGATCATGTTGATCAGGACTACTTGACTGCACGTAACATTACTTTTGCTAATGCGGCTGGTTGTAGCAAGCACTCTGTCGCGCAATACGTATTGACCGCTATTTTGACCTTGCGCCCGCAGTATTGGCAGCAATCCATCACGCTGGGTATTATTGGGCTGGGTAATATTGGCAGTACGCTTGCTCATTATGCAATTGATTTGGGCTGGCAGGTATTGGGTTATGATCCATTACTACCAGCCTCAAAGATCAATAATGCCAGCCTCGATCAGGTGCTTAGCAAAAGTGACGCGGTCAGCTTACATGTCCCACTCACGGACAAAAAAGATACGGATAATAAAAGCGCGGATGCTAAGGGTGCGAGCGACAGCAACGATTACCCAACGCGCCATCTGATCAATGCGGAGACGTTGGCCATGATGCCAGAGCAGACGATGCTGATTAATAGCGCGCGAGGGCCTGTCATTCATGCAAGCGATCTTGAAGCCAATATTGCACGTACTGAGCGGCAAGTAGTACTTGATGTGTTTGAGCATGAACCGCAAGTGTCTGAGCATTTGTTATCCAAGCTTGCTATTGCTACCCCGCACATTGCTGGTTATACGGTAGAAGGTAAGCTGCGTGGTACACAAATCATCTATGATGCTCTATGTGAGACGTTAGCCGTCACACCTGCGCAATCTATGCAGGCGCTATTACCGCTCAATACGTTTTTATGGACGGAGTTAAAAACGCATCCAGAGAGGTTGGCCACGTTTTATGATATCCAACAAGACGATGCAGCATTGAGAAGTAAGGCAGTTGATGGTCAAGTAAGTGGCGCTGACTTTGACAAACTGCGCCGTGAGTATCGTTTACGCCGTGAATGGCAGCGGTAAAAATGTGCAAACAACTTAGAAATACCGTTTAGAAAAGCAATGTAGAAATTTAGTTTACCCCCCCCCCTATTATTCGTCAGTTGCAGTAGATCACCATGAGCCAAGCAAACCACTCTTTTTTCCATAAGCCGAGCTATGCACCTACCATGACACTGGCGATGGCGCAGCAGCGCGCGCAATTTATAAACCGCATTCGTCAGTTTTTTATTGAGCGACACGTGCTAGAGGTGCAGACGCCGCTGTTGTCACAAGCCGGTAATACCGATACTTTTTTGCAGTCAGTTGCCGCTCAAGTCACTTATCAAGACAAGCCACGTACTTATTATCTGCATACGTCACCCGAGTTTGCCATGAAGCGTGTGTTGGCCAGCTGGCAGGTGCCTATTTATCAGATTTGTCCTGTGTTTCGAGACAATGAAATAGGGGTCAGGCACAATATTGAATTTACCATGCTTGAATGGTATCAGCCAAATTATAGTTTAGCAGATATGGCATCAGAGGTTGGCGCACTGCTAGAAGTGCTGTATGGGCATCCCATTGTGATGAATCACTATCGCTATGTTGATGCATTTATGGACTTTGTTGGCATTCATCCGCTAACAGCGAGCCTGTCTGCGCTACAAGCGGTGGCAGAGGACAAAGGGTTACTGGGGTTTGATTTTAATAGCGAGGCAAGTTGTGCGACAGACAGCGAACAAGACCGCCGGCAAAGCTGGTTGGACTTGCTGTTTAGTCACGCGGTAGAGCCAAATCTGGGACACGATTTGCCAACGTTGATTGTAGAGTATCCGCCTGCTACGGCCGCATTGGCAAAAACCGCCCTTGATAAAGAGGGAAATGAGATTGCGAAGCGTTTTGAGCTGTACATCAAAGGTGTGGAGATTGCCAATGCTTATGATGAACTGGCAGATGGGCAGGCGTTGAGGGAGCGTTTTGAAAAAGACAACCAATTGCGCAAGCGTCATCAGCTCCCACCAATGCCAATCGATGAGCATCTAATTACCGCCTCTGATGAGTTAATACCTTGTAGCGGGATTGCGGTTGGGATAGACAGATTACTCATGGTAATCACAGGTGCCAGCAGCTTGGAGGAGGTCATTTGTTTTCCGAGCGGCTTAGCTTAGGAGGGTTGGTTTTCGTATTTAAGGCAGAAGTTTTAGTCGTGTAGTAAAGGAGTAGGGGCTAAATAAAACCCATAAAAAAAAGGGTCAATACTCAATCGGCTAGCGGAGGTGCTACCAATGAGAATCGACCCTTTTTTACTTATTTAACGATAATTATTATTTATCAATAATAGACTTATACGCTAGCGATAGCCTCATCAATAGCCGTTGTACCGTTATGCATACTAAAGACTTTCTTTATAGTGTTGTTTGCATTTAGCACAGCAGCTAACGTGGTGGCGACATCTTCAATCGAGTTTTCACCAGAGTCACCATCATTAACGGCAATTTTACCAGTACCTGGGCGTTCTTTTAGCGCCCCTGCTTGCACAATGGTGTAATCAAGCGTACTGTTATTTACCAGCCACTGATCGGCATAATGTTTGCAGATATAGTATTCTTTGAGGTCGGCTATACCTGGGTTGTCCCATTTGCTGGTGTCCAATGAGAATACGGCACTAAGCATAATATAGCGTTTGATGCCCTTGTCTTGTGCCGCTTGCATGGTCTTAACCGCCCCGTGCAAATCCACTTCCAATACGTCCTTACCGCCAGAACCAGCAACGAAATAAACCGTATCGATGTCTTGATCCAGTTGGCTCTGGATGGAGTCTTTTCCAGCGGTGATGTCTAAATCCAATTGACTGTAATTGTCCGCATCAAATAATTTTTCTTCCTGACGTGTGGTACCAATGACTTGATGGTTTGAGGCTAACAGCTGCTTTGCCAAATCAGAACCCACGCGACCACTTGCACCAATGATTAAAACCTTCATAATTATTCCTATTGTTATGTGTATGATCGTTTATATAGATGGTAGATCTATAAATTGAATACAGCGTAACAAGAAAAGGCGGCACGCTTCGTTATGATGCGTGCCGATTACATAGTGTTTGGTTGTAGAGTGTATACCGTTTGCAAGGAGGCAAGACAGAAATAGAGAAACAAGTAGCAGACAAGAGCGGGTAGATGTAATAGCTGTCACCTTGCGATCATCAGTGCTAACGAACCAAACGGTTTAAACCGTCGGCAAATGCCTTTTTATCACGGTCGCCATAAGGTTTTTGACCACTCATTTCTTGCAGCTCTAGGACACCCGTACCGCGCATGGTATCCATAAAGTCGCGCATATTGAGTTTTTGTTTAATGTTGTTTTTATCGTAGACCACACCGCGTGTCGTCAGTACCATACCGCCCTTGTCCAAAATATCATTGGCCAAAGGGATGTCGCTGGTGATAGCAAGATCGCCCGGTTGTATCTGCTCCACGATGTAATCATCGGCTTTATCAAACCCTGAGGGCACCACTGTCATCACGAGCAGCGGTGACTTACGCAGTTTAATGGGCTGATTGGCGACAAATATCGCTGGGGTCTTTGTACGCTCAGCAGTTTTGATGATCAAGTCTTTGGCAATCAATGGCACTGAATCCGCATCCACCCAAATCTGCATTATTTCTTAGCCTTATTGACGGTTGCCTTTACAGGTTTCTCTGTTTGACGGCCTTCAGCAGATACATCTGTGTCTTCTAAAGTTTTTTCGGCTTTAGTTTCAGCATTAATAGGAGCATCGACTGCTGCTGACTTGTTATCGACAGGGCTCGATTTTTTATCCAGACCAACTTTATTGGGCAGTACAGCAACGAGTTTGGCTAAAGCAGGGTCTAAATCTGCCACATCATTAGGCATCAAGGTAATATGAGCAATTTTGCGATCGTCACGTTCAGCCTTATGGTAGCTATGGTAATGGGCCCCATCAATATTTAGCACAGCGCTGATATCAGGATATTGTCCCAAGACGTTGATCATGATCGCTGGATGGACATTGTCAGTATCGCCCAGTGGTAAATCAACGACGGCACGAATGTGGTTTTCAAACTGGCTGGTGATCGCGCCTTCAATGCTCCAGTGCCCAGAATTGTGGACGCGCGGGGCAATCTCATTGGCAAGCAAAACATCATTACCGCGCTCGTCTTTGGTCACAAATAGCTCAAGCGCCATGACACCAACGTAGCCTAAATGATTCATAATCGTAGTAATTGCATTGGTTGCTTGCTGAAACAAGTGACTGGTACCCACTGCGGGGGCTTGAGTTTTGGCCAAAATCCCATAATGATGGTGGTTTTCGACCAAATCATAACAGCGTACCTGACCGTTTTGTCCTCGGACCGCGATAATAGACACCTCACGGCTAAAGTTGATAAAGCCTTCTGCAATCAAAGGGGCTGGCGTTGGCGTCAGTGAGCCTTTACCACTAACGGCGTCTTTGAGATCCTGCCAAGCGGTTTTGATATTGCTGTCTTGCTTGATGACAAACTGACCTTTCCCGTCATAACCGCCACGGCTGGTTTTTAACACGATCGGCAGCCCCAACTCGTGACAAGCCTGCTGCAATTCCGCTTCAGAGCTGACTTCCCTAAAGGGGACAGTGGCGATGTCTAGCGCGTTAAACATCTGCTTTTCTTTTAAGCGATCTTGCGCGATATCAAGAGCGATCAGTGGCGGAAACATGCCGTGTTTATCCCCAGCTTTTGACAAGTCAGTCAGCTGCTTGACCGTCGCGGTTGGGGTGTTTTCAAACTCTAGCGTAAAGACGTCCGCTGCCGCAATAAAGGCTTCTAATTGTTCGCTGTGAAAGACGCGTCCATACAGGCTGGCAGGGCAGTCAGCATTGTCTTCTAAAAACACACACTGATAACCTAACGGCATGGCTGCTTCGGCAAGCATCATACCAAGCTGACCACCGCCTAAAATACCGATGGTACGAATGGTTTGGGTAACAGGGTAAGCGTTTGCTGTAGTCATGGCAGGCTCTTTAAATTAAAAATGAGTAAGGGTTTTGGGATATTAAACGCTAAAGATTAATCTATTAAAATAGGAAAAGGTGCATTGTCTGCACCTTGTATTAAGTAGAACCCATCTAAAAACAAATATCAAGTTAAGACTATCCATATCGTTGGTATCAACGGTATTTGCGATAAATGCTCAATAACTATTATTGATTAATGTATTGATTAATGGTTGATAATACCGGGTGTTGGGCTAGCAAGAATGGTGTCGGTTTGCGATTGACGCAGGTCATCTAGCTTAGTAGCAATCGCTTCATCATGCAAGGCTAAGACTTGAATGGCAAGAAGGGCAGCGTTATACGCACCTGCCGTACCAATCGCTAACGTCCCAACCGCCACCCCTTTAGGCATCTGCACGATAGATAGCAAGCTGTCCCAACCGCTCAGCATAGAGGATTTTACCGGCACACCAAAGACGGGCAGTGGCGTTTGACTGGCACACATACCAGGCAGATGGGCGGCACCGCCTGCTCCAGCGATGATGACTTGTAAGCCATTATCTTTTGCGCTTTTGGCATAATCAAACAACCTATCAGGCGTACGGTGTGCTGAGACCACTTCACAGTCAAAGGCGATATCAAAGTCTGCTAGCAACTGTGCAGCGGCGCTCATGGTTGCCCAGTCAGATTGTGAGCCCATGATAATGCCAACTTTTGGTTGACCCGTAGGAGAGGTGATAGGTCCGTTTTGCTCAACAGAATTGACGGTCGCTGACATGGTAGCCGATGTTGTACTCATGCTTTGATATCCTCAAAAAGCCCATCATACAAAAGTTTTGCGGTCCTCGTAAAGCCAAGTTTGCGGTTTACTGTCAAAGCTTTATGAATGGCGCTGTTTTTATTGTGTTGTACCTGCGTCTTCATCATGGTTGTATTGGATAAAGTTACTGGCTTTTAGGGGCAGTGGCCGCTCAGTATCAAGCTGATAACAAGTCAGATAGCCGCTGTCTACCGCTGCTGAATAATCGGTACAGGCGACTTGCGGGCTAAGGGGCTCAGGCGTGCCAGTCAGCCAATAGTGACCGACAAACACCGGCTTATGCGTTTTTAGCGCAAAATCAATGTTTTCTGCCAGCGCATCACTTGGAATTTGGGCCAATGCGGACATAGGCGCACGTGCCACCTCGTACAGTGTGCGCGTATTTAGCTCATCTAGCCACCAGCGGACCCTGACGCGTGTGCGCTTCGTGCCTTCTTTATCGACCATCACCAGACCGTTCGGTAGGGGCGTCTCGACACCTTTTAGGACCCGCTCTAGCGCATCAAACGGGACGGTATGCTCTTTGGCCGTGACTGTCAATCCGTGCGATGTGAGACAGTTATCGTCAGTCAGCAAAGGTTTTAGTACCGCCATGCTATCGATATCCCAGCAGGCATGCACAAAGCAGGCGTAGTCAGTCTCAATCCATAAAGGAATCTCGTAAAAGCGCTGTAGCCAGTATTTATGGCTGTCTGAACCAAAAGGGATTTCGGCTAAAAACGCTTCATGTTGGCGCACATGCACCTCACTGTGCGAGCGCAAATACTGGCTAGGATCGTGAGGGTCAAGCGTGGCAAAGGCCAATGCGTTGTATTCATGATTGCCCATCACCGCATCAGCCACGTCGGCATCCAACATGGCAAAAACAATCTCCAAAGTGGCTAGCTGCTGGGGCCCACGGTCGATTAAATCACCAATAAACAGCGCACGATGACCGACGGGCGGCACAAAGTAACGGCCGTTATGACGATAGCCCAACTGCTGTAGTAGACCTACCAGCTTGTCTGCATAACCGTGAATGTCACCGATAATATCTATAATCATAATTATTTATCAAATTTTAATTATTTATCAAATCTTAATGTATAAAGGTCCGCAACCTGTAAAGTAACGCCACCACATCGATAGCTATAGTCAATTCTAAATAAAACAGAGACATCATATTCTGATGTGGAACTGGTATAAATTTTTCTGGCATGCTGTGCCTGCGCAGACAGAGGCGGTAAAAAACTCATCCAGTCCCACGGTATCGCTTTTATACTGAACTCACATATTCGCACGGACTGAAGAAGTTGTTGTTAAAACTATCGCTATTGCCATTATTACTGCTTTGATTTGCTGTTGCTACTGTTTGAGCAAAATCCTTTATCTACGTCTAAAAACCAGGCGACAGTAGGGCATTGATAAAGTGTGGTAGTACTTGTGGCTCTAAAATAATCGTGGCTATAACGCCAAACGCGCCGCCCCACATGTGTGCCATGTGATTGATGTTTGAGCCGCCACGTTTATCAGCGTAGATACTATAAGCGACATAAGCGATTGCAAATAATATCGCTGGGATAGGAATAATTGCAAATAGGTAGATTTTTTCCCACGGAGCCAGCAAAATAAACGCAAACAATACGGCTGAGACACCGCCTGAGGCGCCAAGGCTCAAATAGCTGGCCGTATTCTTATGCTTAATATAGCTTGGAATCATCGCGATGATAATCGCCAGCACATAAAAAACCACAAAACCATAACCGAATAAAAAAGGCTTATACAGGCCTTCAATAGCACGACCAAAAAAGTACAAGGTAAACATGTTAAAGAGCAGGTGCATACTATCGGCATGGATAAAGCCATGCGTCACAAAACGATCCCACTGGCCATTGTTGACGGCAGGTGGATAAAAAATAAGTCGATTAAACACTGCCTTGTTTTGCCAAGCCACTAAGCTGACAATAACCGTGATAATAATGATAAGGGTCGTATGGTTTAACAAAGGGAGATCCTTAGGCCGTGCCTGATATGTTACAAATGGCTATAACTGACTATATTCAACGCCTAAGCGTTACGGCTGAGTGAAAACTGAATATGACCAATGACTTTATTATTAAGGGGTAGCGGATAATAATAAAGTCATACTAACAGTAGTTATCATAATGCAAAAACTTATTATGTGACAAAACGATGCTTTTTTATGCTTTTACAGTGAATAATATAGCAGGGTATGAGAGCAGTTAAGTAATGCTTCGTATCTTGACGGTAGTGTTGTTATGAATGCGGGTAATGCTCGAGAGCATGGAAGCGCAATAAAACAAATAAAATGAACCCTTCATAATTTCGTAGGCGGATGATGAAGGACGAAAAAGGCAGGCAACGATGAGTATTATTGATCAACTAGAAAAAAGCGTCACTCCAGCCGTGCTAGGTGAGGGTGATCGCCAAGATAATGTGGCTTATGTCAGTTTACTGGAGCAATTTTACGCCATTTTAGCGGCGCGTTTGGCACTGCCACAGGTTTACTCACAGCTGCTGCGTGCCAACCAAGTGACTAGCACTGCCACTGCTACAGATGTCCCTCTATTGGAACAGTTGTGGCCAGATCAAAGGTTGCAGCAGGTTATTATCCAAGAATTGGCAGCCAGTTTTCATATTGATGAACGCTCTACCGCACAGTTGCTCTTCAATGCCGTGCCATTGGCTTATCGAGAGCTCACAATATTGGCCAACGGTCAGTTTTTACCCGCGTTCTTACAAGGAGAGCAAGCTAGGTTGCGTCCGTATTTACCGATATGGTCAGCACCGGTTATTACCGCTGCCCACAGCGTTAGCTATGCTTCAGATATAAACTCAGAAATTACAGGAGACGCTAATACCGTACCAGTGCGTGACCCTTCTTTAAATGAGCTTCACGAGTCTGAGACAGACAAAAGCACCACAGCGGCTTATCTGGCAAATGCTGATGTTGAAAGAGCTAATACGGAAATTCACTTTGGGGAGAGTAATGATGCCTTTCATGCCAATCCATCGGCTCATCATCAGGCAGAAAACATCAGCATGAAGCACGAAAAAGTACGCACCCGTAATCAACGCAACGATTTACTGGTACGAGTATTTTTACTGTTAGTAGCCGTTGTGGCCACTGGGCTGGCTGCTTGGGCGCTATACTTCCGCCCTAACAGTCCACCACCAGTAGAGCCTGTTGAACCAGCACCTGTGGTTGTGGCACCTGCACCAGTAGCGCAGGTAGTGACGCCAGTTGAGCTAATCGTTGGGGTGGACGACAGTGGCAGTCTGTATACCTGTAGTGCTACAGTTGGTGATGACTCGTTACAAAGTACATTACAACAGGCGCTCAGCACAAGTTTTGGCGAGCAAGCGAGTATTTGTGAGCTGACTGTGCAAAAAGGTGTCGCAAATAGTCTGACCAATTTACCAGTGGAGGTGTTGCCCAATGTGTTGACCCTGCTGAGAGCCACACCGTTTGCGCGTCTGCATTTGCAAAATGACCGTCTCATGTTAGAAGCACCAGATAATCTGTTGCTGCAGCGATTGGCCACAGATATACGGACTTTAGCACCAGCACTGACCGTAGATAGCGCAGCGCCTCTACCATTGCCTGATAACAATCAGGGTGAGGCGATGAATGATACCGCAGACATGAATGGTGAAAACAATCAATTTGAAAATGAGCGGACAACCTCAAACCGTCAGTATAGTAATGACTATAACGGCGGCGAATCTGGAGAATATCAGGCACCAGATGACGATACTGGCGATCGTGTGAGGCCTACGCCGGTACCCAGCAACCCCGGTTTTAATAGTAATAATAATGGTCTGAGCAGTACCCCTAACAACGTACCAACGAGTGATAGACCATCAGGCCCTATCTCACAGTCAGAAGTGGAGGACATGGCGAGCACCATCATCGTCGCTGAGCCTGCACAAGTGAGGTAAAAACTAAGTGTTACAAGTGGATGTCCTCAGGTATAGGACAGCCCACTTGTTTTAGCTTATGAATGGTTAGCCATCACCTACTTCAACGCTTCCATAATTTGTCGCTCCTTCTGTCGCTACCTATGGTTAATATGTTAGTGACTTGTACCTGAACGCTTTTTTGGTTACGTGCCATAACTGAAACATTACCTAACGTATCATTTGTACAACAACGTGTTGATTGTGAACTCGGGCTTAAGACTTTTATAATAACAATGGTTGAATATAGCCATCGCCAGCGTTTACTGTGATGGTTTTATCGTATATCAAAAAATTTGATATTAAAATTTTACGTTGTTTTTTTTATTTTTCACTAATCTAATCAAATTATACCAATAAGTATTAATGGAGGAATTATATTATGGATATTATTAATCATTTAACGCGGACAGTCACGCCAGCCGTCTTAGGCGATGATCGTAATCCCGCTAAGCAAAATCTGCTTGAGCAGTTTTACGCTATTTTTGCTGCCCGCCTTGCTGACAAAGACACTTATGGTCGCTTCGCCAACGAAAATATCGCCCGTGATGACCAAGGTTTCTACGATCGAGTTTGGACAGAGGGTTCACACCGCGATCAGATTTCGCGTGAATTAGCCAGTAAGCATAACGTCGATACGACAGAAGCTCGTGGTTTGATCGCGATGGCCGCACCCCTTGCTTTTCACGAAATCAAAAGCTTGGCAGGTAATACCCCAGTACCACAGTTTTTAAATGACAATCTCTCTAGTTATCAGCATCACATTCCAGCGTGGGCAGGTACTGTCTTACCCGCCGGTATGGTCGCCGCTGCCCCTGCTGGTGAGCGTATCTCCGATACCGTTAGTACGGCCCCACTCGTACGTGAAGAAGAAAAACAGGGCAGCTTTATGAAAGCGCTACTGCCTATTATCGGTTTGATTATCTTAGGTGCGCTTGCATGGGCCCTACTGCGTGGTTGCCAAGAAGACCCTGAGCCTGTAGCGACACCAGTTGTAGTTGAGGAGCAAGAAAATGTAGGCGATGAGCAAGTAGCGGTGGCAGCGGATGTTGTACCTGCTTCGTTGCGTATTGCCACTGGTGCAGACAATACTTTATACGCTTGCCGTATGAATGTGGGTGATGCTGCGTTGCAAACAACAGTGATGAATGCATTAACCAGCACGTTTGCCGCGGGTGAAACTGATAAGTGCCGTGCTGACGTGGATGATAGCTTTGCCGCTGATATGCCAGCTGCCGCACAATTGCCTGAGATTCTACAACTTATCAGAAGCGTACCAAATGCCAGTATGATCATTAAAGGTGAAGAAATTGTTGTTAACTCACCTGATGCCGATATTTTAGATCAACTGGTCAATGACTTGAGAGCAGCAGTACCGTCTATGACTGTTATGGCGGAAGGTCCATTAGACTTGCGCAACGAGATTGAAAGTAGCATGACTGCAGCCGAGCTTGCGTTTAATAACCTTGGGGAAAATCCAGATCCACGTGATGTTGCCCGCGCCTTAAGTCTACAGGTTATCAACTTTGAGCTAGATAAAGCCTTTATTCCTGAGGTCAATAAGCCGTTGTTAGACCGTGCGGTTCAAATTATGGAAGAAGTACCAGATATGGAGCTGATGATTATTGGCCATACTGATAAACTGGCTTCTGACTCTTATAACATGGAGCTATCACGTGAACGTGCCGAATCGGTAAAAGAGTACATGGTGTCACAAGGTGCTGATCCTAGCAAACTGAGCACAAAAGGTCTGGGTGAGACAGATCCAATTGCCGATAACTCTACTCCACAAGGACGTTTCCGTAACCGCCGTATTGAGTTTACCGTTTATGATGACTCTACCGTAACGGGTAACGAAGGTATCTCTGTGACTGCAGGTGATAGTGGTGATATAACCATGACTGATGATGAATTAGATCCAGATTTAAATCCAACTGATGGTAACAATGATGATCTACTACCAGATGGTGATGACGCGACTCAAGGTACTGAGTTAGATCCTACCAACTAATAGTCGATTATTTGTATAAAATAACGAACGAATATCTAATGTTAAAAAACCGCTTCTGATAAAGAGGCGGTTTTTATTTTGGCAACATAAAACATCATGCGCTGGGATTGATAAAAATTGAACATGACTTAAATATTACTATGGCTACTTATAGTGGGTAGGGTCTGACGATTGAGGGGGGGCAGTACTGGTATCAGCTGAAGACTGCGTCTCAAAGAAAGTCTGCGTGATGTTGTCTTTGGCCTGTTGCCAATAAGCAAACTGCTGACAAGTAGACTCAAGATCGCCCTGCCATGTGGGAATGTTACCGCACATCGTTTTAATCCGATCTTGATTAGGATAAGGCAAGTCCTGTGCTGCTTCTGCTGCTTCATGGGCCGCGACCCGATCATTACAGACCAGTGCAATATCACAACCGGCCCCAATAGCGGCTTTTACGCGGGCGCTGACATTGCCTGCCGCTTTGGCTCCTGCCATCGATAAGTCATCAGAAAAGAGTACGCCATCAAACTCAATCTTGTCACGAATGATGTCTTTTAGCCAAATTTTAGAAAACCCTGCAGGCTTATTATCTACTTGCGAAAATATCACGTGCGCTGGCATGAGTGCATCTAGCCATGGCAGCGTCTGGGCAAAAGGTTGCATATCAGTATTGATAATTTCATCTAAGCTGCGTGTATCAATGGCTTCTGACACATGGGAATCAGGCGCAATCGCCCCATGACCGGGGAAGTGCTTACCGGTGGTTGCCATGCCTGCAGCCTTCATACCGCGCATAAACTGGGTTGCCAAAGCAGTAATGGCCTGCGGCTCATGATGAAAGCTGCGATCGCCGATGACTTGGCTAATGCCGCCTCTATCGAGTACAGGTGCAAAGCTTAGATCAATGCCCACAGCCAGTACCTCTGCCGCCATCAGATAGCCACAGTCATAAGCACAGCTAAGTGCCCGGTTTGGGTCTTGATTAAATAGATCACCAAGCCTGCCCATCGCGGGTAAGGAAGTAAAGCCTTCACGTAGCCGAGCGACGCGTCCGCCTTCTTGGTCGACCCCAATTAACATATCAGGATTGTGATAGCGTATATCATCGCACAGCGTTCGTACTTGCGCGGCATTGGTGACGTTACGCGCAAACAGTATGACACCGCCGACTTGGGCTTGTTTGATCAAGCTCACATCTTCAGGCGTTAAGGCGGTGCTATCGATATCTATCATTAAGACGCCGTACATAGCGTACTCCTCACGTATTGGCTGTATTATATTATAAGTTAAGTTTGCTTGATAAGAGTGCCGGCAAGATATCTCTCTAGCCTAATATCAAGAGTGTCTTATTATGACAGCTATTATGAATGGCGCATAATCTGACGATGTCATGGTCTAAAATATGACTACTACTGTAAGTAGGATAGCGACCTAGGTAGACATAATAAATATGACAGAATGTTTGGTATGTGCCAGCGTAGCGTGTAATATTGCTTATACAGTTTGAGACAGTTCAGTGTTTATACCCATGATATTATTGACTGATTTTTAACAAAATATTGTCATTATGACTAAAGTTTAAAGCATGCAATTGAATAAATATTTGATAGATAATGGCAAATAAGAAAACACTCGAAGTATATAAAAAATAGTGTTAATAAGTCGCCATAGATTCAGTCATGTAGCAAAAACACATAATATTATTAACTTCAAATAACTAGGTACATATGATGAAAAAACAACCAGCCCAGTGGTTACTCAGTGCAGCGTCAGTGGGCATCGCCGGTATTATTCTTACCCAAAGCTATGGCACCGCCGTAGCAGAGACCAATACGGAAGGGTTCGTACAGACACCCGAACAAAAAGTCACCACCCGTCAAGTAGCTGCCTTATTAGATCGCAGTCATTACCTCAATCAGCCGTTAGACAGCAAAACTGGTAGTGAGATCTTGTCTATGTATATTGATAGTCTTGATCCAAACCATACCTTGTTTTTGCAGTCAGATGTCGATGAGTTTAAGAAAAAATATGCCGATGATTTTGGCGCTCGGCTCAAACGTGGCGATTTATCTGCAGGCGTAGAAGTCTATGAGCGCTACCGTAAACGCTCAAATGAGTATTTTACAATGGCAAGCAAGATGCTAAAAACGGATCTTGATTTGACTGGCAACGAGACAATCATACTCGACCGTGAAAAACTTAATCATTTTAAGACCAAAAAAGAGCAGCGTGACTATTGGACACGTCAGTTAAAATTTCAATTGATGAGTATTACGCTGGGTCAAGAAGACGAAAAAGCCAAAGAAAAAGTGTTTTTAAGCAATCCAGATATCACGCGTGGGCAGGATTTGGTACGCAACGATCAACGTACGCCAAGTGAGATTTTACAAAACCGTCTATCGCGGCAGCAAGCGCAGTTCGAACGTCTCAAAGATGATGAAATCATGGAGACTATCTTAAATACCGCGATGCTAACGTACGATCCACACAGTAATTATTATGCGCCGATTCAGGCAAATGAATTGCAGATCCAATCTAGTCTACAGTTAGAAGGGATTGGGGTTTCTATTCGTCCTGACCGTAAAAATCCAGATTACACTCGTATCGTCACGCTAGTAGATGGTGGTCCAGCCGCTAAATCTGGTCAGATTAAGCCCAATGATTTGATTATCGGTATCGCAAAAGACGGCGAGACCATGACCGATGTAGTTGGTTGGTCAACGCGTGAGATCGTTAGTATGATTCGCGGTAAACGCGGGACATCAGTGACCATCAAAGTGCGTCAGCCTAATACACCAGACGCCAGTGCCCGTAACGTGACGGTGGTTCGTGATATTATTGAACAAGAAGAATCTGGGGTTTCTCAGCGCGTCATAGAGGTACAGCGTCCTAACATTGATAAAACACCAAAACGCATCGGTGTTCTTGAGATACCAAGTTTTTATTTGAACTATCGCGCCCGCCGAAATGGCGAAGAGTATCGTAGCGTCAGTATCGATACCGAAAACGCGTTGAAGGCGTTGAATAAGGAAAATATTGATGGTTTGGTGGTCGATCTACGTAATAATCCAGGTGGCTCGCTAGATGAGGTTGCCAAAATGCTGGGCTTCTTTATTAAGAGTGGACCGATGGTGCAGATCCGTGACAATCGCGGTAATGTCCAAGTCTACCGTGACAATGACGGCGGCGAGCAACTTTATGATGGCAAGATGGTCGTCATCACTAACTTAGCCTCAGCCTCAGCTAGTGAGATATTTGCCGCTGCTATTCAAGACTACGGTCGTGGATTGGTGGTTGGGAGTACCACCACTGGTAAAGGCTCTGCCCAAATCCAGCTGGATAATTTGGCGCTCGGTTCTGCTACGTTGACGCAACGTAAATTCTACCGTGTCACGGGTGGTAGTACGCAGAATAAGGGCGTGGTGCCAGATGTTGAGTTGGTCAATATCTATGATGACGCAACCTTTGGGGAGCGGGCGCAGAAAAAAGCGCTGCCGTGGGATACTATTAAAACCGCACCTTATAAGCCTGAAGGCAAGTTCACGGCTGATACGCTAGCGACGCTCAATCAACAGTCCAAAATTCGCCAAGAGCAAAACCCCCAGTTTGTTTATTTGTCGACGCTAAATGATATCCGTGATATGGAAGATGAGAAAAAGCCCATCAAACTCGATATCAATAGCCGCCGAGCCAAGATGCAGCTGATTGAAAAGCGTTCGTTGGAAGCTGAAAACAAGCGTCTGATCGCCACTGGTGAACGCCCGTATTCAAATTGGAATGTTTATCAAGCAGCGATGGATGCAAAATTTGAAGAGCGCAGTCGTATGAAAGCGGCTGAGCGCCCAGAATTGCCGGAGGATGAAGTCTTCATCAATGAAGCGGCTTATCTCATGCTTAGCGCTGAACCCAAAGCATTGCTTAGTCCTGAAGAAAAGCTATAGAAAAATGAATGCTATATGTCCTAGAATCTGTATTTAAGGTCCATGTAAGCATATGCTTACATGGATTGACGTTTAGACCTCTTACTAACCCTAGGTCAATCTGCGATTATAACTGTACGGCACGATTGAACGAAACGGTTCATTGATACTAGGGATTGGTATCTTAAAGGTCGCATCTGGGATAGGTGGTTTGCTGATTAGGGATGATAAGGCTGGAAGCCTGTCAGTTATGAGATACCCCGGGATTAGGTATCACGTAACATTAACATGGATGGTTAGTAATAAAAGCCGTATAACGCTTGTCGTTATACGGCTTTGTTATGTCTGCAGAATAGTCATTTATCGCGGCAGGGTGGTTCATAAAGAGGCGTTACTTATGACACGCTCCGTTAACTGGCATTAAAGCGACAAATCACCAGCCCAAAAAAAAGTCAGCAGGCACAGCCGCTGACCTTTTAGAGTAGGCTATAAGCTCAATAACCGCTTATAACCTAACGCTTTTTCATTCTCTCTAGAAGAGATTAGTGCTCAACGCCACCAGCGCCATGTACATGGCCATGGTTTAGTTCGTCTTCAGTTGCCGCACGTACTTCTTGGATTTCAACATCGAACGTTAAACGCTTACCAGCCAATGGATGGTTGGCATCAACAGTGACTTCTTTGTCATTTACATCAGTTACGGTAACAAGCATGACTTGGCCACCGGCTTCTGATTGAAACTGCATGCCAGGCTGGATATCATCAACGCCTTGGAAGTTTTCGCGTGGTACATGCTGTACCGCTTGCTCTTGATACTCGCCGTAGCCATCAGCAGGCTCAACAACGGCATTTACTTTTTCGCCAGCAGATTTGCCTTCTAGTTGTTGCTCAAGACCAGGAATGATGTTGCTATGGCCATGCAAGTAAGCCAGTGGTTGACCTTCTGGTGATTGGTCAAGGATGTTACCTTCGTCGTCTTTTAGCGTGTAATTGAATTTGACGGCGGTGTCTTTTGCGATAGTAGTCATAAGTTATCCTAAATATATCTGTGTAAAAAATTAAATACGGTTGCAATAAACCTAAAAAATCCAATCGGCAAGCCAAATAGCCACGTCATTAGTCAATTATCATCAGTTTATTAAAGTAACTTTAGCAGTTAGCATCTTTAATTGAGATGGCCCATATAAGTTTCAAGGTAAAAACCATAAAAAATGCCATTTAATCTTAATAAATAGCATTTTTATAAAAATAAACGCTGTTTTTGTTGATTTGGTAGTGGTTTATAGGGGCGTCATGCGTGTTTGTGGTTTGCCAGTTGCGTTTTGGGGCTAGGACTTCTACCATAATGATAAAAATAAGGATGAACCATACAATGACTTCACTTGCCAATACGCCAAATAAGCAGTCAATAAGCACCAGTGACATCAATACTGGTGATATCAATAAAAGTGCCAGTATAAAGGCTGATATCCATTATCGATTTGATTTCGAGCGGTTTTTTGAGCACTTGGTTGATGTAACGCTCACCTTTACGGCCACAACGGATGCTCCTCAGCTGTGGTTGCCCGCGTGGATACCGGGCAGTTATTTGATGCGTGAGTTCGCGAGAAACATTACGGCTGTGCATTACCAGATAACAAATGATGATAAACAGTCTGAGACTTATCGCGCTCAGAAAACAGATAAAAACACATGGCAGCTATCACAAGCTCAGGCAGGACAGACGGTAACGGTGACGTATGAAGTCTACTGCTATGATCTGTCCGTGCGTACCGCGTATGTCGATCAGCAGCGCCTCTACGGTAACTTTACCTCCTTGGCGTTAGCAGTGAACGATCAAGAGCGCTCACCGATAAAGGTAAGCTTAATCGTTCCAGACGCATTTTTGGCAGACAAAGATGAGCATCGGGTGCTATTGGCATGTGGTCTAAACGCTACCCAGCTACCTCCAGGTGGGCCACTTTGTGATGTTCAACACAAAGATCTTCTACCCGATGATACTCAAACCAGTTACGGGCTAGAGGCAGACAGTTATCACGAGCTGATTGATTATCCGTTTGAGATTGCCGAACAAGACAGGTTTGATTTTATCGTTCATGATGATAAGCATCAGACGCTACCCCATAGCTTTTACCTCTCAGGTAAGCATAATGCCAATATGGGGAGGCTACAGCAAGATGTGACTCAGATTTGCCAAACTTATATAGACTGGTTGGGCGATGCGCCATTTGCTGATTATACGTTTATGACGTTTTCCAGTGGTCAGGACTATGGCGGTCTGGAGCACATCAATTCGACCAGTCTGATTACGCCGCGCCGCGACTTGCCAAGTCATGATGAGCCACAAGTACCAAGCGCCGATTATCAGCGATTTTTGGGCTTATGTAGCCATGAGTACTTTCATTCATGGTGGGTCAAAACCGTCCGTCCCGACGTTATGCTGACGGTTGATTTGCGCCGCGAGGCTTTCACGCCACTATTATGGGTGTTTGAAGGTTTTACGTCTTATATCGATGACTTTATGTTGCAAGCGTCCGGCGTGATTGATGAGGCAAGCTATCTTAAGCTACTCGCTGAACAAATCAATCGCTACTATCAAACCTCAGGCCGCGTGCACCAAAGTGTCGCCGAGTCGAGCTTTGATGCGTGGATCAAGCTGTATCGCAATGATGAAAACACAGGCAATGCGGGGATCAGCTACTATAATAAAGGGGCGCTGGTCGCGTTATGTTTGGATTTGACGCTGCTACAAAAGAGCGCTGGTCGCTATCGTTTGTTTGACGTGGTCAAAGCTTTTTATGCTCAAGCCAAACAAAATGACAATAAGCGCATCGGGATCAGTAGTGCAGATATGGGGGTGGTGATTGGGCAGTTTATGCCGTTAGCGGATTGGGAGGACTTTGAGAGTCGTTATGTCAATGGCGTCGAAGAGCTACCTATTAAAGCATTGCTTGCAGCAAACGGTATTAAAATGCGGACCAATACCAAAGAGACGGCTGATAAGCATGTGCCTTGGGGGTTACGCTGTACCGAAACACCCGCTGGACTTAAGATCAATCGGGTGCAACGTGATAGCGTGGCTGCCAAAGCTGGACTTTCAGCGCATGATGTCATTATTGCCATTGACGGTATCAAAGCGGACAATAAGCAATTGGCATCATTTAGTAACGCAGAGCGCGACGTTGACTGTTATTTCTTCCGCCGTGACGAACTGATGTGTGTCAGTGTGCGGCCGAAAGCTGCTATTGACCCCCAAGACCACAATATTGCTGAGACAGTATTCCCTCATAAAGTAAGTCTGCATTTATCAAAAAGTGTGGCAAGCTCAGAAGGCGATGATGACCAAGTACAAGCAAGCTGGCAGTCTTGGCTTAATGGCATAGAGCGATATCAGGTTTAAATCCACGAATGTAGACGTAGTGGTTTCAGCCAACGTTTATAACAACCCGTAAAAACAAAAACCCCTACTAAATACTGTATTTAGTAGGGGAATGAGTGAACAAGACCGAGTCTTTTTAGACGTTTCGTATTGTCTAAATGGCATTACAGCGTCTAAGAAGCAGGCAGCTGATTGTCCTCTTCGTTTTTGACTTTGTCATCTGCTGTATCTTTATCCGCCTCAAGCGCTGCAATCCAATGCTGCATCAACTCAATCTCAGCCTGCTGCGTATCGATGATATTTTGTGCCAATTGACGCATCTCCTCATCAGTCCCATATTTGAGCTGTATTTTCGCCATTTCTACGGCGCCAATATGATGTGGTAGCATACCGCGTGCAAACGCCATGTCGGGTACAGGATCAGCGACTCCCAAGACCATATCACCATGTAACGTCTCCATGCTTTGCGCATAGGCTTGCTGCATCGCTTCAGTATTGGGCTTAGGTTTGACAGCATCAGGGTGGCTTGCGAGCCATTTATTTAAAGTATCGATTTCAACTTGCTGTGCATCAACAATATCCTGAGCGAGCTTTAGCATGACCGCATCCGTACCGTATTTCAGCTGAATTTCTGCCATATCTACCGCACCGCGATGGTGTCCGAGCATGCCTTTCGCAAAAGCGGTATCAGGGTCGTTATAACCCATACCGATCATCATCTCTTCATGCATTCTGGTCATTGACCTTGTATAGTCTTTCAGCATATCGGTCATATGAGTATCGTCTGCGCCACTGTCGTTTTCTGTCACGCCCTCATCAGCCATGTTTTCGTGGTGAGCATGAGAGGTGTCAGTCACTGGCGGCGTTACTTCCTCTATCGGAGCAGGTTGATTGTCCTCTGTTGCTGGCTGACAGGCACTCAATAGTAGCGCCGTAGAAATACTGGTGGCCAACAAAGCAAAACGGTGAGAAGCAATCATGACATATCCCTATTATAAAAAGACCAAATATTAAGTGAGTGAGGCTTATTATACATAACCAATTAAGTGCTGAATGTTAACAGATAAACCTTACCCATTCGAGACGCTATGTTTAACAGGTCGTAATATATTTATATTATGTTAAAAATACTCTATCAATCGCTAAAGTGGGCGGTGAGTGGGTGTGGAATTAATCGAGAATGCCTAATTGCTGACAGCGCTCATTGTTTAAATGAAGACGCACAAACTCACCAACTGCTAACTCACCGAGCTCAAAACCTGCCACCGACCAGCGTATTAGACGCAGACAAGGCAATCCCACATGAGCTGTCATGCGTCTGACTTGACGGTTCTTACCTTCATAGATCGTGAGCATGAGCCATGATGTGGGTACGTTTTTACGCTCACGAATAGGCGGCTCGCGTTGCCATAAATCGATGGGTAAGTCTGCCTCCTCTACTATCGTGGCAGTCGCCGGTAGTGTCTTGCCGTCTTTTAAGGTGACGCCAGAGGCCAGCTCATTAAGCTGTGCTGTCGTTGCCACGCCTTCGACTTGTACCAAGTAAGTTTTACCTTGTTTATGCTTGTTTTTGGCAAAATTGGCAGCAGTGGGCGGCTGGGTAATGGCTTTATTTACCCTTCCATCACTTGTCAAAATCAGTAACCCTTCGGATGTGGCATCGAGCCTACCAGCCACTCGCAACGACTTATCCGTAAAATACTGAGAGAGGGTAGTGTGGTCATTATTACTGTCATCACGAAATTGACTTTGCACCCCATAAGGCTTGTTAAATAAAATAAGGCTAGAGGTCGACATAAAATGGTGGTTCCTACATATAAATCATTGATGAATTAGGGGCGTTTTTATTTGATTGACACAAAGTTTTTGCTAAAAATAGGCTTGAAGATGAGAAATTTGAATTACTATATTTTACACATGTGCCCGTAGAAATGGGGCATCATAAGTAGGATTCTTTAGCTTATTAAATCCACGTTGTAATAGTGGTTTTATGGTGATTGCTAGTCAAAAACATACTATATACACGTGCTATATATAAAGGAAACTGTCGAACAGACCTGTATTTATTACAATGTTTCATGCTTAGCATCTTCAAGATCGTTCATGTTTGCCTAGACCAGTATCAGTTGGCAATATTGTTTTGATTTTACCGCTTCTCAAATGAAGCTACTTTTTAAGACAAATCAATACTATACCGCAAGTGCTTTGCTCATCAAAACTGTGCTCAGTTAACAAGCAACTAGAGCCGTATAATCATAAGAGAATCTTTAGCATAAAAGAATCTCTAGCATAAAAGAGCACTAAGTGCGCTTGTGATACCTAACATACAACCAAGGAGTGTTATCCATGTCCTATGATAAGGTTATCGTACCAAGAGATGGCGAAAAAATTACCGTAAACGCTGATTTATCGTTAAATGTGCCCAATCATCCCATCATCCCATTTGTGGAAGGGGATGGTATCGGTGTAGATATTACGCCTGTCATGATAAAGGTAGTCGATGCGGCAGTGGATAAAGCCTATCACGGTAAAAAATCAATCGTTTGGATGGAAGCATACCTAGGTGAAAAAGCGGCTAAAATTTATGAGGGTGACTACCTACCCAGCGAGACGCTAGAGATTTTAAAAGACTACGTGATCAGTATCAAAGGGCCGCTAACCACGCCAGTCGGCGGTGGTTTTCGTTCATTAAACGTTGCGGTACGTCAAGAGCTGGACTTATATGTGTGCCAGCGTCCCGTACGCTGGTTTGAAGGCGTGCCAAGCCCCGTTCAGCATCCTGAGCTGACAGATATGGTAATTTTCCGCGAAAACTCAGAAGACATCTACGCTGGTATTGAGTGGCAGGCGGGCAGTGAAGAGGCCAAAAAAGTCATTAACTTCTTAAAAGATGAGATGGGTGTGACCAAAATTCGCTTCGATGATGACTGCGGTATCGGCATCAAGCCAGTATCAAAAGAAGGCTCACAACGTCTGGTACGCAAAGCCATCCAGCACGCTATCGATAACGATTTGCCAAGTGTGACTTTAGTGCATAAGGGTAATATCATGAAGTTTACCGAAGGCGCGTTTAAGGAGTGGGGCTATGAGATAGCCGCTGAGCGTTTCGGAGCGGAGCTGTTAGATGGCGGCCCTTGGATGACGATGAAAAATCCAAAAACAGGTAATGACATTATCATTAAAGATGTGATCGCTGATGCGTTCTTACAGCAAATTTTGATGCGCCCTGCGGATTACTCAGTGGTAGCAACCTTAAACCTAAACGGTGATTATATCTCTGATGCGCTAGCGGCTGAAGTGGGCGGTATTGGTATCGCACCAGGCGCTAACAAAGGGGGTGCCATCGCAGTCTATGAAGCGACACACGGTACTGCCCCTAAGTACGCGGGTCAGAATAAAGTAAACCCAGGCTCGTTAATTTTATCTGCTGAGATGATGTTACGTGATATGGGTTGGACGGAAGCTGCTGATCTCATTATTAGCGGTATCCAAGGCGCCATCGCTAATAAGACAGTCACTTACGATTTTGAGCGTCTCATGCCAGATGCGATCTTGCTTAGTACCTCTGAATTTGGTAAAGCGATCGTCAAGCACATGAATGCCTAAATAGCTTGAGTACTCATACTCATGTAGCCTAGCCCTAATGATGATACTGTAAAGTCAGTTAAAAAAGAGCCGTCTGCCATAAAGTAGACGGTTTTTTTATGGGTGTTTTATCATGATTTAGGGTGCTGTTTATTTTTTAAGATGCAAAAAAACACCCCAAAGATCTTAGATCTAAGGGGTATTTTCTATGCTTTATTAAGCGGACTCAAAAGCCTTTGGTAAATAGCGTCTTAAGCCCAGCTCCTAAGCTCATTACAACGAGGCTAATGCTTCATTGAATAAGGTGCTTGGACGCATGACTTGTTCAGCCAATTTTTCATCAGCGTAGTAGTAGCCTTTGATATCTACCGATTTGCCTTGAGCCTCATTCAACTCTTTGACGATTGCCGCTTCATTGTCTTCAAGCGTTTGCGCAAGCGGTGTGAATTTTGCTTTTAGATCAGCGTCTTGATCTTGCGCCGCCAGCTCTTTTGCCCAGTACATAGACAGATAGAAATGACTGCCACGGTTATCTAACTCACCAGTTTTGCGTGAGGGCGATTTGTCATTTAACAACAGTTTTTCTGTCGCCTTATCAAGGGTATCAGCCAGTACTTTAGCTTTAGCATTGTTGTCGTTTTTGGCCAAATGCTCCAAAGACACGGTCAAAGCTAAAAACTCACCCAATGAATCCCAACGTAAGTGGTTTTCTTCTACCAGCTGCTCCACATGCTTTGGTGCAGACCCACCAGCGCCTGTTTCAAACAAACCGCCGCCTTTCATTAATGGGACCACTGACAGCATTTTAGCGCTGGTGCCTAACTCTAGAATTGGGAACAAGTCAGTTAGGTAGTCGCGTAAGATGTTACCCGTTGCAGAGATGGTATCTAGGCCACGAGCGACACGCTCCAACGTATAACGCATGGCGCGAACCTGAGACATGATTTCAATGTGTAGGCCAGTTGTGTCGTGATCTTTTAAGTAAGTTTTAACTTTTTTGATCAACTCATTCTCATGTGGACGGTATGGATCTAACCAAAAGATGACCGGCGTATCTGATTCGCGAGCGCGGCTGACGGCCAGTTTTACCCAATCTTGGATCGGCAAGTCTTTGGTCTGACACATGCGCCAGATGTCACCCTCTTCAACACGCTGCTCAAGCAATACTTCACCCGTCTCAACGTCGACAATACGAGCGATACCTGCATCGCTAGATTCAAAGGTTTTATCGTGCGAGCCATACTCTTCTGCTTTTTGTGCCATTAAGCCCACGTTAGGCACGGTGCCCATGGTGGTTGGATCAAAGTTACCATGCCATTTGCAGAAGTTAATCATTTCTTGGTAGATACGGGCAAAGGTAGACTCTGGCATGACCGCTTTACAGTCATACATTTTGCCATCCGCGCCCCACATTTTACCGCCTGAGCGGATCATGGCTGGCATAGAGGCATCGACAATCACGTCACTTGGTGAATGGAAGTTGGTGATACCTTTTGAAGAGTCAACCATCGCAAGACGTGGACGATGCTCTTGGCAAGCATGCAAATCTTGTTCAATCTCTTCACGCTTTGATGCTGGAAGAGTAGAGATTTTGTCGTACAGATCCGCCATACCGTTGTTGACGTTGATGCCTAGTTCATCAAAGAAAGCGCCATGTTTTTCAAACGCATCTTTGTAGTAGATTCTGACGGCGTGGCCAAATACGATAGGGTGCGAGACCTTCATCATGGTGGCTTTTACGTGTAGTGAAAACAAGATACCGGCTTCGCGGCAGTCTTCCATTTCTTGCTCATAAAATTCAAGCAGCGATTTTTTGCTCATGAACATAAGATCGATGACTTCTTTGTCTAACAAAGCGATCTCTGGCTTTAAGACTTTGGTAGCCCCATCATCAGTTAACAGCTCCATACGTACGGTACGAGCTTTGTCTAAGGTGATCGACTGCTCGCCATCGTAAAAATCGCCACTGTGCATGTGCGATACGTGGGTGCTTGACCACTGCTTCCACTCGCCCATAGAGTGCGGGTGTTTGCGCGCAAAGTTCTTAACCGCCTTTGGCGCACGGCGGTCTGAGTTACCTTCGCGCAAAACAGGGTTAACCGAACTGCCTAAACTCTTACCATAACGCTGACGAATGGCTTTTTCTTCATCAGTTTTTGGGTCTTCTGGAAAGTTAGGGATGGCGTAGCCTTTGCTTTGTAACTCTTTAATGGCCGCTTTTAGCTGCTGTACTGAGGCACTGATATTAGGCAGTTTAATGATATTGGTGTTTGGATCTTGCGTTAGACGACCCAGCTCAGCTAAGTTGTCAGGTACACGCTGCTCTTCCGTTAAGTACTCAGGGAATTCGGCCAACACGCGCGCGGCGACAGAGATATCACTGGTCTCCACAGAGACGCCTGCTGTTTGTGTAAACGCTTTAACAATAGGCAAAAAGGATAGCGTCGCTAGCGCTGGGGCTTCGTCAGTTTTTGTATAAATAATTTTTGACATGTTAGTAGGGTATTCCTATAGGCTGTGGTGAATAATAAAGCTCAAATATAATGCTAAGTATCGTTAGATCATACTGTGCTATAGCGAACTATATGGTTAGATCAAGTTCATCACATGTAGTCTCTTAAACGTTTGAGGCTACTAAAAGTCTTTCTTTTGCTAACGTGGGTTAACAGTTATTAAAATGGCACTTCAAGACGGCACTTTGACTGTCTGCGTAAAACTGCCTGAAAGTAAGGTGCTGACGGTATATTATAGTCAATCCACTATAATTCCGCTACGATGTCAATCTTGTATCATGAACTAAGTATACTGTTTTCGCTCATATCCTATGTATCTGAATTATATTAAGCTAATAACAACCTTATTCTACCAGTCATCCGCTTCGATATCATCTTTTCCACACAACTACTGTCTTTTCCTTGGCATTTACATCAAGAAAAACAGTAGGACAGTCGCACCATTATAAAAAATAGCCACCTATATTACTGTAGGTGGTTTTTTATGGGAGATAGAAAATTTTTGCAAATTGTGACAGCAAGTTAGCAAAAATTTGCTAGGCTAAGTCACTAGTAGACAGATTAACGATAAATATACAGCGGTTATAGTGACGATGAGTATGAATTTAAAGTACGCGCTGATGAATGACACCAGTTGGCAGGGCCAAACAGACTGGCAAACACCAGACACGCCGTTTATGTCGTTTGCATTTTGGCAAGCATTGATCGACACGGGTGCGATTGGCGAGCAGGCAGGCTGGTTACCGATATTTATTTTGGTATATCGTGCCGAAGACGGCTCGATAGATCACGGTGAAAACAGTGAAAAAAATACGGCGGCAAGTCAAGCTGCGCTAACCATAAGTAAAGCTGCGCCAACCATAACGCATCCTATTGCGGTGCTGCCTGTGTTTATCAAAGGTCACCATCGCGGTGAGTTTGTGTTTGATCATGCGTGGGCAGAAGCCTATGCGCGATATGGTGTCGACTATTATCCTCGGCTGGTCACGAGCGTGCCTTACACACCCATTACTGGTCAGCGTTTTTGGTTGGCAAAAGGCGAGACCTTAACTGGGAATATTGTAAAAACAGCGATCGCGGGCATCGATGATGTTGCCCAGCAAGTGGGGGCATCGAGCTGGCATGGGCTGTTTGTCACGCCTGAGCTGGCTGCTATGGCGACCACCTCCATGCCAACTGATATTGGCATAGAGCATGCGATAGCTGCCCAAGATAACGAGCTAGAGTCAGCCCCTATCGACATGCCGATACTTGAGCGGCAGGGCTGTCAGTTTTTATGGCAGAATAAAGACCTACTCAATGACAGTCAGCCTTTTGCAGACTTCGAGGCGTTTTTGCTCACCCTAAAAGCCAAAAAGCGCAAAACCATTCGTGCTGAGCGTCGCAAGGTCGCTGAGCAAGGTATCACCTGCCAGCGCAAATGCGGTGATGCCATCACCGATGAGGACTGGAACGCTTTTTATCACTGTTATGTGATGACGTATGCAGTGCGTGGGCAGCAGCCTTATCTAACAATAGAGTTTTTTAAGGCCTTGGCAGCGACACTGCCTACGCACCTTATGTTGGCACAAGCGCTCGATGCGAGTGGTGAAATTATTGCCAGTAGTTTGTTCTTGTATGATAACCCTACTAGCGACAGTGTTGGTGATACGGCCACTTTATACGGTCGCTACTGGGGAGCGCTTGGTGAGTACGACAGTTTGCACTTTGAGCTGTGCTATTATCAAGGGCTTGAGTTTGCCATCGAGCAAGGATTGACGTCTTTTGATCCGGGGACACAAGGGGAGCATAAGCTGGTTCGCGGTTTTATTCCCACCATCACCCACTCTATCCACCGTATTTATGATCCGCGTTTTGTACCAGCGATTCGTGACTTTTGTACCAAAGATCGGTTGTATATGGCGCAATATCGTCAGCAAGCGTTTGCGGCTTTGCCGTTTAATGCGGACAATATGCCAGATTTTAATCACAACTATTAATCCTATTTGTTCTCAATAACTGCCTTCTAGCCATACACTATGACCCACCATCATTTTTCTTGTTCTACCCATCTATCACCTCCCAATGAGCTAGTATCATGGCTCAATGCTGAAGGCTCGCTGACTGCCATGCTAGAGGTTAAAGCAGGGCAGCCGCTGCGCGTAAAACGCAGCTTTGAAGGGTATCGCCCCTTGTCGATAACGCAAAAAAAGCAACTGGGGGTACAAGGCACCATGCTGAATCGTCCTATGTTGGCTTGGGTGCGCGAGGTACAACTATATGGCAATGATGAACGGCCGTGGGTGCAGGCGCAGAGTATCTTTCCGCTACCGAGTCTGACAGGACGTGCGCGTCGCCTGCAACAGCTCAAGGGCGTACCCATCGGCTATGTGTTGTTTAAGCGCAGTCGTACATTGCCCAATCAACGTTTTATTCAGCTCACTGCTGATGGCTGGCAACGACAAACGCGTTATGACTGGTACGGCCGCAAGCTGCTGATCAGTGAAGTGTTTTTACCGGCATTTCTGTCTGAGCGTGCTTGATCAATATACGTTTGATAGACAGTTATTGTGAAACCGTGGTCATAAAGCAGATAAAGTTGCTCAGAAAAAATGGGTAAACCCCTTATTTTATTGGCTATTTATCTGTGTGATACGGCCATTTAATCTACTCAGCTTAGGGTGAGGTTTTTTTGCGCTCGCTGCACAAATTTTCATGTTACACTTAATCTTTAGCGATGATTTCGATGCAAGCGCGTGTCGTCTTTATTGCCGAAAGGGACAAGTGACTGACAGGCTAATTGCTCAGGCTTACTGCTACTTATTTTTGCTAATAGACACCATTCACAATAATTTAATCACCATCAGACCGAGTATAAAAGTGCCAACCGTACTTTAAGCGACGTTGCACAGTATGCTTTTTATTGTGGACAGGCTATCAGCTTCTTTTCAATGACACTTTTTCAATGACAGTTTTTTATAACAATCACTACCTAGGATATTACTATGTTTAAAGATATTTCTATCAAAGATTTTGATCCTGTACTTGCTGAAGCGATGGCTGCTGAAAGCGTTCGTCAAGAAAACCATATTGAACTGATTGCGTCAGAAAACTATTGCTCACAAGCGGTAATGGAAGCGCAAGGCACTGACCTGACCAACAAATATGCAGAAGGCTATCCTGGTAAGCGTTATTATGGTGGTTGTGAGCATGTTGATGTCGTTGAGCAGTTGGCCATTGACCGTGCAAAAGAATTGTTTGGTGCTGAGTATGTTAACGTTCAGCCGCATTCAGGTAGCCAAGCAAACTCTGCGGTATTCTTAGCATTACTAGAAGCAAATGACACGGTACTTGGCATGAGCCTAGATGCTGGCGGTCACTTGACCCATGGTGCGCATATTAATTTCTCAGGCCTGAACTACAATGCCGTACAGTACGGCTTGGTAGAGGGCACTGGTCTTATTGACTATGACGAAGTTGAGCGTTTGGCAAAAGAGCACAAGCCTAAAATGATTATTGCGGGTTTCTCAGCGTATTCACAAGTGGTTGATTGGCAGCGTTTCCGTGAGATCGCTGACGAAGTGGGTGCATACTTGCTGGTCGATATGGCGCATGTGGCGGGTCTTATCGCTGGCGGCGTTTACCCAAGCCCCGTACCGTTCGCTGATGTTGTGACCACGACGACGCACAAAACCCTACGTGGACCACGCTCAGGTATGATCTTATCGCGTGATGAAAAGCTGGCCAAAAAGCTCAATTCAGCCGTATTCCCGGGCAATCAAGGTGGCCCGCTCATGCATGTCATCGCGGCAAAAGCGGTTTGCTTCAAAGAAGCGCTAGAAGACAACTTCAAAACGTACCAGCAGCAAGTGGTGAAAAACGCGCAAGCCATGGCAAAAGTCATCCAAGATCGCGGTTATGAAATCATCTCTGGTGGCACTGAAAACCATCTCATGCTGATCAGTTTGGTGAAGCAAGAAATGACTGGTAAAGAAGCAGATAAATGGCTTGGCGATGCCCACATCACGGTCAACAAAAACGCGGTACCAAATGATCCAAAGTCTCCGTTTGTGACCTCTGGTATTCGTATCGGTACGCCAGCGATTACCACACGCGGCTTCAATGAAGCGCAAGCAGGTGATTTGGCCGGTTGGATCTGTGACGTGCTAGACAGCCGCGGCGATGAAAAAGTGGCTGACGAGGTGCGCAGTAAAGTAGAAGCGATTTGTAAAGAGCTGCCCGTTTACGAAAAAAATCAGTAATCTTAAATCTGTACTGATTTAGCATTAAAAAAACCGCTTAGCTTTTGCTAGGCGGTTTTTTACGTTGTGGCTTTAAAAGCTGTGTGGTAAAACCCAAAAAGCCAGTTCACTAAAAGTCAGCGTATTAAACCAGTATTAGCCACCAAGCTGGCTTAAGCCCAACGCTAAGATCAGACCAATGGTAGCACTGATACCCGCCCAATGGTTGCCACGTTTAAAAGCAGTAGGAAACACTTCAGTTGCAAGCGAAGCAATGACAGCGCCAGCGGCGAAGCAATCGATAGCGCTAATAACGGACTCACTCATACCCTTGAGCAGCATTTTACCTAAGATAGCGGCCAGCGATAATAAAACAGCCGCACCGATCCAAAGCATGAGCACTTTTTTATTGCTGTTACCGTTTTTGCGCATTTCTTTGGCACCGCCTGCCGCCTCTGGCAGGTTGGACAACAAAATAGAGCCAGCTAAAGCTGCCACTTGCATCACATTTCCGCTCAGTAAGGACACGCCTAGTGCTAGGTTTTCAGGCACACCATCAAGAGTAATGGCCGCCAACAACCCGGCGCCACTATCCGAATTGAGTTTTTCATCGATCAGATAGTCAATCCCTGCAAACACCAAAGCGCCCAGTAAAGTGAACGCCGCTGTTATCCAAATCCCACTGCCACTCACGGCTGGTTGTACCAACTCAATCACCACTGATATCATCAGCGCGCCACCCGCGATAGCCAGTAAATTACCCTCTAACCAGCTAGGTAAACGGCCATATAGTCCCCAAAGCGCGCCTATGACAAGTGCGCCTGAGACCACGATAATAACTGCGAAAATTAACATAGTACGTCCCAATATTTTTGACTATAATATTGATAACGCTTAACAGCTTTTATGTCATTATCAATTGCGTAACTAGGACGCAGCGGTTTGTACCCAAATTTTTAACTAAGAAGCCGCGCCAAATAAAAACCCCAATTATTTATAATATAATTGGGGCTTATGTTATTTAACTGAGCTGAGATAAGGTTGATTATTCTTACATAAAGGGCAGCTTGGTAAATATCTGCAATACCGTGGCGTTGACGATATCAACGAAGAAGGCACCAACCATGGGCACAATTAAAAACGCCTTAGGCGAGGGCAGATAGCGATCTGTGACTGCCTGCATATTGGCAATCGCCGTTGGCGTGGCGCCCATCCCAAAACCGCAATGGCCTCCTGATAACACAGCTGCATCATAGTCTTTGCCCATGACTTTAAAGGTGATAAAGTAGACGTAAATGATCATAATGACGGTCTGTACCAATAAGATAACGAGTACAGGACCTGCCAAATCAGTCAGCTGCCATAGCTTTAAGGACAGTAGTGCCATTGCTAAAAACAGACTCAAAGAGGCGTTGCCAAACACATCAATCGAGCGATCAAACATATCAAAATTGAACACAATGGTTAAGACGTTACGAATAATGACGCCACCTGCCAGTGCCCAAACGAAAGTAGGCAGCTCAAACCATGTGTCTTGGGCGACAATTGTCATCACATCGGCAAAAGCCAGTGCGGCTGCAAACAGGGCCAACGTCTCAATGGTAGAGGAGGCGGTGATAAAGCGCATACTATCCGGTCTTTCAAAAATTTCTTTATTGCTGTGCGCTGAGTCTTCGTCATGCTTGGTGCTATAAAGTGATTGTGCGCCCGCCACTTTTTCGATGTCACTGGGATTGGGGTTGGCAAGGGTAGGTTTTAGCCCCAGTCTTTGAATCAAACGACGTGCCACAGGACCGCCCACGATACCGCCAGCGACCAAACCATAAGTGGCCACTGCGATACCAAGCGTCGTTGCACCGACCACCCCATATTCTTGTTCTAGGGTGATGCCCCATGCACCAGCCGTACCGTGACCACCGGTCAGAGCGATAGAGCCTGTCACAAGACCAAGTAGGGGGTCAAGTCCCAATGCGCTCGCCATCGCCACACCAACGATGTCTTGCAAAATAATGAACACGGATACGACGATGGTAAAAATCAATAACGGCGTTCCACCCGCTTTTAATCGACTAAAATCAGCGCTTAAACCAATAGAGGCAAAGAACATCAGCATGGTGGCTGTCTGCAATCCTTGGTGAAAGTTAAAGCTATATCCCCAAACGATATTGAGAATATAAACCACAATCGCGGCAACCAAGCCTCCGGCCACAGGCTCTGGGATATTAAAGTCTTCTAAGAACTTAATTCTTTTTACCAAAACGCGCCCAAGCAGCAGCACTAAAGTGGCCAGTATCAGCGTGTAATAGCCGTTTAAGGTAATTTCCATATATTAATCCTTTCTATACAAATAAATGAACCCAAATTCGGGATAAATATGGTTTTATCTCGAATTCAGGTTTGTGTCATGATTAGCGATTAAGCCTCGCCTATTTAACCGCTATCTGTAGGGTTAAACATCGATCGCAGGCGGCATAATAACCCACAGCTGCGGCTTACCAAAATCTCTGTAAGCATCTTCAATAAGGCTTACAAAGACCTTAAAGTCTTCGTGATTGATATTGTTCACCGTCGATAAGTTGAGCGTTAGGTGCGTCACTGCGCTGTCCGTTAAGCAGTCCCATGCGCTATCCCAGTTAGGTGAGCAATAATTGGGAAAATCACAGGCGTCAGCTAAGGTCGTTAATAATGTATTTTTAGTCAGTGTCTCGCCCACGGGTATGTTAACAGCCTGTGCCGGAATGCCTGCATCTTGTGCTGTACCGTTTTGGTTAATGTAGTGGATGGCGTGGCTCATATTATTTGACCTCGAGTCGGCGAAAGCTATCGTAGTGATCAACAGTCAGGTAATAGACAGTGGGGGGATGGCCACCTGTGACGATACGTCGCGGCCCGCGGTGCGACATTTCAGGTGTGGGAACGGTGTATTCGCGGTAGTAGCCTTGCGATTGGACTGGCAGCCTGCCTTCGCGATTATAAAACGTCGTGCCATCTTTATGAGGATAAGGAAACGGCCCACCTTGCTGTATCAGGGTGATGGTATGGTCTATCTGGGCATCACCGGTTAAGCCAGCAGTTACGGCTTGGCTTGTACTATCAGCAGCGTTTTGCGACAAGGCCGTCGATTCAACCCTATCCGCAAACAACGTCGAGTTAAAATCTCCCAAAAAATATACAGCGACGGCGATAATGGCGATGAAACTAAACAGGGTAGAGCCTACGCCTCTCTTATTAGTGATACTGTGATTTGCATTGTCACTGCCGCGATGATTTTTATGATGATTGCCGCGACTGGCGTTTTTGGACGTTTGCGGGGGTCCACCTGACTCAATGTTGTTATGAATACTCAGTGGAGAGGACGTCACTTTGGTAGCTCGCAATTGGTTTTTAGCGTTACGTTCACTCGTGAAGTAGACACTTTGGCCAACAGTGATAGGCTGTGACAGTTGCACTTTACTGACGTGGAAAAACACGTCTTCACTCTGACTGTCCACCTCGATAAAGCCGTAACCTTTGTTTTGATACCAGTGTTTAATGACACCACTCTGCATGAGCACATTTTCCTATAGAATGTTGTTATGAGGCAAAAAATGTTTACGCCGCGTATTTGTTAATAATAAAAAAACGCCAGCAATTGAGCTGGCGTTTTTTTTGGGGGATTATACTGTAAGTGGGACGGTAGATGACAGGGGGCGTGCTAATAAGTTAGGCGCGTGTCTCACCATGACCATAAACGATCCATTTTTGTGACGTAAGACCTTCGAGACCAACTGGGCCACGGGCATGAATTTTGTCAGTTGAAATACCAATCTCAGCACCAAGTCCATACTCAAAACCATCGGCAAAGCGGCTAGAGGCGTTAATCATGACGCTTGCTGAGTCTACTTCGCGAATGAAGCGCTGTGACTTGGTATAGTTGTCAGTAATGATGACATCAGTATGATGACTGCCGTGGGTATTGATATGTTCAATCGCCTCGTCAATGCCTGACACTACTTTTACCGCTAAGATAGGCGCTAAATATTCTGTGTCCCAGTCCTCAGCAGTGGCGGCAGAGAGATGACCTTTTAGGGCCGCATTGTCGTTTAAGATGGCTTGTGACTGCTCATCAAGGCGCAGTTGCATCGCATCATCAGCGGCTACGATCGCTTCAGCAATCTTTGGCAGGAGCTCATTGGCCACTGATTGATCGACCAATAGCGTCTCCATGGTATTACAAGTACCGTAACGATGAGTTTTGGCGTTGACGCTGACTTTGATGGCAATGTCAGCATCCGCATCACTATCGATAAAGGTATGACAGTTGCCATCTAAATGCTTGATCACGGGTACACGGGCATCACGGCTGATACGCTCAATGAGACCTTTACCACCACGTGGCACGATAACATCGACATAGTCAGTCATGGTGATGAGCTCACCGACAGCGGCTCGATCAGTCGTTTGGAGTACTTGTACACTGTGCTCAGACAGACCGACTTTTTGTAGACCTTCTAAGATACACTTGGCAATCGCTTGGTTAGATTCAAACGCCTCAGAGCCACCGCGTAGGATAATGGCGTTGCCTGACTTTAGCGCAAGAGAAGCGGCTTCTAGTGTCACGTTAGGGCGCGACTCATAAATCATACCGACCACACCGAGCGGCACCCGCATTTTGCCCAAATGAATCCCTGAAGGCTGAAAAGTCATATCAGTGACTTCACCGATAGGATCGGGTAGGGCGGCGACGTCTTTTAGACCTTGTAGCATACCATCAAAGCGCGCGTCGTTTAGCTCAAGACGGTCAAGTAAGGCTGCGTCTAAATCGTTGCTCTGTCCATTATCCATATCGATCTTGTTGGCGGCTAAAATATCTTGCTTGGCATCTTTTAACACATCATGAATCGCCATCAACGCTGAGTTTTTATCGCCAGTATTTGCCGCCGCCAGTGCTCGTGAAGCTGCTCGGGCTTGCTTGCCGACAGATTGCATATATGTGATAACGTCTGTAGTGTTCGATTGACTCATAAATCGTTTTCCTTATGTTAATAAGTGTTTTGAACAGAAAAAAGTGCCCAAAAAGGCGAAAATTTAGCAAAAAAGGCAGTTTGAATGCCCAATATGGCATTATGCTATTTAACATAGAGGAGATTGAGGCGATAGTAAAGACGATTTTGTGAACAGAACCCGCTTTACAAGGCGTTTATGAGTGTTTATGAAGCCCTATTTTACGACTCTTACCTCACCTCCTTTATAAGTTAAGCGTGCTCAACACAGCACTGTATCGTTACGCACCTTTAACAGAACTGCGTCGTAAATACTAAGGTAGCCATCACTGATCGTCAGTATAGTAAGCACTAATACGATAACAGTATGACAAAGCCAACACTAGATGGCTATCAATGATCATACGACTGGTAATGGAGAGTTAACATGGCTACGAGAAACAATACACAAAAAAAATGGCTGACGGCTGGGTTGGTCGCAGCGGCATTAACCCTAAGTGCTTGCGACACAAATGACGACGTCCCAATGGAAACAGACACCACCGTTGATGCCCAGACGCCGGTAGAGGGAGAGGCCACTAATACTGCTATTGCAAGCGGCACCGACGATGTCGATGTGGGCATAGGCAGCACCAATGATGGCATAGCAGTAGAGGATAATGGCGATGCCGTAGCGGTGACCGCCAATGATGAAGACGTATTAGATGGTACCGAGGACTCAGAACATATCTCAACCTACTAAATTATTTTTACTGCGGTATCCGAGAAAACCGTGTGTAGATAAAACCACGCCTAAGACTTTTAAGTGATAAAATATAGCTCAGCGCTGTTGACACAGTCTGGGCTTTTTTGTGTCAGTTATTACTTTATGTCAGTTACTACAACGACAATTATTCAGTGATCCCTCACTAGCGCACAACAGATTTGCCTTTTTACCGCTGAATAAGAGACAATGTGACATTTTTCTCTTTGTCTTATCAAACATAGCGGACTTACCGCCACGCTATGATTAATGCCTATATTATACTAGGGCTGTTTTTACTTACGTTTTCACTCATATTTATTGGAAGTCTGCTAAACCATGCTTGATACTGAAAAAAATCCGACTCGGCCTATCGCCTTAGATTTACAAGACATCCATAAAAGCTACGGCTCATTGGCAGTGCTCAAGGGGGTGTCACTCACCGCATATGATGGTGATGTGATCTCTATCTTGGGTTCCTCTGGCTCTGGTAAATCGACTTTATTACGTTGTATTAATTTGCTCGAAAAGCCAAATCAAGGTCGTATCATTATTGGTGATGATGAGCTTATCCTAAAGCCTGCCAAGTCAGGCGAACTGCAAGCGGCGGATGTCAAGCAATTAGAAAGTTTGCGCGCGCGCGTGGGTTTTGTTTTTCAAAACTTTAACTTGTGGCCGCATAAAACGATTTTGCAAAACATCATAGAAGGGCCAACGCAAGTTCTAAAAATCAAAAAAGCCCAAGCCATTAGTGATGCTGAAAAGCTGCTTGATAAAGTGGGTCTACTCGATAAAAAAGATGCGTATCCAGCGAATTTGTCAGGCGGTCAGCGTCAGCGCGTGGCCATCGCGCGTGCGCTTGCTATGCAGCCGCAGGTATTGTTGTTTGATGAGCCAACGTCCGCCCTAGATCCTGAACTGGTGAATGAAGTGCTTGCCGTCATGCGTGAGCTGGCAGAAGAGGGGCGTACCATGCTGATCGTCACTCATGAGATGCGCTTTGCCCGTGAGGTATCAAGTAAAGTGGTGTTCTTACATCAAGGTGTGATTGAAGAGATTGGCACCCCCGAGCAGGTCTTTGACAACCCTACTTCTGAGCGTGTGAAAGATTTTATGGCGTCGCACCGTTAACACCAGTCCTTTGGATAAAAATCTAGGGTGGAGCCTCTCTTACCACCCTAAAATCGCCGCTCTCACGGTATCTAGAATATAAAAATGACGGTTCATTCCTTAGTGTTAACTGTTTCTTACGGTTTAATGACAGTTGGTATGCAAAATGTTTGTTTTTGATATTTTACTCAGGTATTATCAAAAGGTTTATAGGCAGCCCATCATGGCGGCTGCTGGTATCTCTTACTAACTATATTGCTTATCTGGCAGGGACGTCAGAGAACTAAATATCAGAACCCTATATCAAACCCCATCAGAATTTAAGGAACGTATGATGTCGAATTCTCGCCTATTGTGGTCATCGATGACCGTTACCGCAGCGTTGATGCTGAGTGCTTGTAGTCAACCTGCTAATGAAACCACCGATACCAATGCTGATGCTTCTGCAGCAGATACGTCTGGCCAGACCATTCGTATTGCGACGGAGGGCGCTTATCCTCCTTTTAACTACACCAATGCTGATGGTAGCTTGGCAGGTTACGATATTGATGTTGCCAATGCCCTATGTGATCAGATGCAGGCCAAATGTGAAATTGTGGCGCAAGACTGGGACGGCATTATTCCAGGCCTGTTGGCACAAAAGTATGATGCAGTGGTAGCGGGCATGTCGATTACGCCTGAACGTCAAGAAAAGGTCGATTTTACCGAACCTTACTTTGCCAACACCATGGTGTGGCTGACCGACACCAATGGTGATTTTGATCCTATGGCGATTGAAAACGCCACACTGGGTGGTCAACGTTCAACCACTCCTGGCGCTTATCTTCAAGACAATTATGAAGGCAAAAATGGTAACACCGTGCAGTTGTATGACAACTATGACAACGCTTATTTAGATCTGAAATCTGGTCGTAGCGATGCGGTATTGGCGGAAAAAGTCTCGGCCAAATCATGGTTGGCAGACAACCCTGAAGGCTTTGGTATCGTCGGTGATGAAATCGATAACAACGATAATATTGCCATTGCTGTTCGTAAAGGTGACGCACTCAGAGACGACTTTAATAAGGCACTTAGCGTAATCCGTAGTAACGGTGAGCTGGCACGTCTTGAGCAAGCGAACTTTGGTCAATAATCTTCTGATTGAAAAATGAAGGAATAGCAGACATGACAATATCCATGACATCGTCACTAAAAAGTAAGGCATTAAAAAACAAAGCTCTAAACAGCAAAGCGCTGAAGAATAAGGCACTTTGGCTTGCGCCATTAAGTGCAGCTATGCTTATGTTGGCTGGTTGTAACAATAGCGCAACGCCAGAAGAAGGGGCGGCAGCTGATACTGCAACCGATACTCCAATGAACATAAAAATCGCCACCGAGTCAAGCTACAAGCCGTTCAGCTATACAGATGCTGATGGTAAGTTAATCGGCTATGAAATTGAGCTGGTCGACGCGCTGTGTGAGCAAATGCAGGCAGAATGTGAAGTCATCTCCCAAGATTGGGATGGGCTGATTCCAGGACTAAACGCACAAAAATTCGATGCGATTATTGCTGGTATGTCGATCACACCTGAACGTAAAGAAGTGGTTGAGTTTACGGACCCGTACTTTCATAGCGGTATCGTTCTAATCGGTAAGAAAGGCGATGATATTAGTGTTGCTGATTTGGCAGGGCAGCCTGTAGCGTCACAGCGCTCAACGGTCGCCGCACAGTACTTGCAAGATGAACATGCAAACGCTGATATCAAGCTTTATGACACCCAAGATAACGCGTATTTGGATCTGACCTCAGGTCGTGTGCGGGCGATGATGTCTGATAAAGTGACTGGTATCGACTGGCTAAAAACCGAGGCTGGTCAAGACTATGAAGTAAAAGGTCAAGAAATCAGTACTGATGAAGATGCGATGGGTATTGCGTTTCGTAAAGGCGACCCACTGGTCGCTAAGTTCAATAAAGCCTTGGCTGAGCTTAAAGAAAACGGTACTTATGATCAAATCACGGGCAGTTATTTTGGCACCAGCTCAACGGCCGCTGCTCAAAAAGCCGTGGCAACCACAGACGTAAAAGAAGTATTGGTGGTTGAAGATGCTGACGCCAATGTTGATGCCGATGCGGTCAACGCGAACGAAGAACAAGCAGAAGCGGCTACTAACTAATATCGTTGCTCATCGCTATGATTCACTAAGAGGGGTTCCAGTAAGTTGAGTAATAGCGATGAGTGTTATTTTCACAAGAAACATCAAGGAAGATCATGAACCACTACTCTGACCAATACAAAGCAATCGCGAACACACCCGTTAGCCATGGCGCAAAGGCGCGACGCTTTTCAGTACCCTTGATTGCGATGGCTGCGCTTTTGACTTTGGCAGGTTGTAGTAATGGTCAGAACGAAGCCAATGATACTGTCAGCCAAGAGGCGACGACGGGTGATGTGCTGCGTATTGGTACTGAAGGGGCGTATGCGCCTTTTAACTATACCAATGCTGATGGCACCCTTGGCGGTTTCGATGTGGAGATTGCCAACGCCATTTGTGCCGATATGGAGGTGACTTGTGACATTACCGCGCAGGATTGGGATGGTATTATTCCGGGTCTAAAAGCTGGTAAATACGATGCCATCGTGGCTGCCATGTCAGTGACCCCTGAGCGCGAGCAACAAGTCAGCTTTACAGAGCCTTACTTTAGCAATACTTTGGTGTTTTTAGCCAAAAAAGACAGCTCCTTTGATCCGAGTGATAGCAGCGATATTAATGCGCACTCTATTGCGGCCCAGCGCTCGACCATCTCTTCACAGTGGTTAGAGAACACCTATCCAAAAGCCAATATGAAGCTTTATGACACGCTGAGTAACGCGTTTTTGGACTTGGGTTCGAATCGCGTTGATGCCATGGTATCTGACAAACTGCCGGCTTTGGAATGGCTTGGCACCAGCGCAGGTAGTGACTATGCGCTGAAAGGTGAAGAGATTGATATCAATGACAACTTTGCCATTGCCGTACGTCCAGGTGATGCACTGCAAGAGAAGATTAATCAATCATTGGCCAACATAAAAGCGGATGGCACTTATGATGAAATTCATCAAAAGTATTTTGCGGTTCCAAAGCTCGATTCAACAGTAAACACGCAAACGACAGAAAAAACGGCGGAGTAGTTGTGACACATCTCAAATAGTCACTGTTAGAGCGATTGGACTTGCGTTGTTTTAATAAGAAGGATACTGCCTTAATGGTGGTGTCCTTTTTTGTTTTCGATAAAAAACAGTAGGATTTATCGCTATTGACTGCTCCGTTTTCGTCAATCTGACTGATTTACTAGGCTTTTAAGAGAATTACGGTTGATTTAAGCACTGCTTTTACGTGTGAGTATTAACATAGCGGCGAGCGATTATGATAAAATCAGCGCTCATTTCTACTGTGTCAATTTCCGCCGCAACAATCGTGTTGATTTGACGTCACTCTATGACGCAAAGCACCAATATATATTTGGTATAAAATGCGATTGTCAGCAGCGCTCAGCGATTGATGCTGATTCTTTTAACTCATATTTTGCAAATTGCTAATATAAAGAGACTGAGTGGATAATTGTGTTTGATTTACAAGGATTTGGCGCGCTCCTACTGAGCGGCGCTACCGTCACCATCAAGCTTGCGTTGACCAGCTTAGTCATCGGCATGGCTTTGGGGCTACTCGGTGCCACAGCAAAGCTGTCTAATATTTGGCTGCTGCGTAAGATTGCGACTGTGTATACGGCGACCATGCGCGGTATTCCAGAGCTGTTATTGGTGCTGTTTATCTATTATGGCGGCTCTATACTGCTCATGACGATTCTCAAAAAATTCGGCTATAACGAATATGTAGAGATTAGTGCCTTTTGGGGCGGCGTGATGGCGCTGTCTATTGCGTTTGGCGCTTATGCGACTGAAATTTTTCGCATGTCGATCCAAGAGATTCCAATAGGGCAGCATGAGGCGGCACAAGCAATTGGCATGCGTCCTTTGCAGACGTTTTATCGCATCACCTTGCCGCAAGTTTGGCAGATTGCGTTGCCAGGCTTGGGCAATTTGTTTTTGGTGTTGCTAAAAGATACGGCACTGGTATCAGTGGTGGGCCTAAAAGACATCATGTATCAGTCGTCGCGGGCGGCCCAATCAACGCAGCAGCCGTTTACTTTTTATATGGCAGCGGCAATTATTTATTTGGGTTTGACCATGCTGATTACCGGTTTTATGATGTGGCTTGAGTGGCGTGCCAATCCAGCGGCGCGCTATGCTAAAAAGCTGAGCCGTCAGTCAACCCATCGTCAATCGACCATAGGATAGAGGAGAGATACTATGGATTGGAATTGGCAGGTTATTTTTGATAGTCTTCCTGAGTTACTAAACGGCGCTGTTTTGACCGTACAGCTGGTCGTTGTCTCAGGTATCATCGGGCTGTTTTTTGGTTTGATTTTAGCGCAGTTGCGCTTGTCAAAGAACTGGCTGGTACAGGTGTTACCGTTTTCTTATATCTTCTTTTTTCGTGGCACGCCGCTACTGGTACAGATATTTTTGATTTATTATGGTCTGGGGCAGTTTGAAGCCATACGTAATTCCTTCTTATGGGAGCCCGTACTAAGCCAAGCGTACTGGTGTGCCATTATTGCCTTTACGATGAATACCAGTGCTTATTTGGCAGAAATCATTCGTGGCGCTATTCAAACGATTCCCGTTGGGGAGCTGGAAGCGGCTGACGCCATTGGTATGTCAAAGTGGCAGAAGCTCACACGTGTTACCTTACCGCGCGCCTTTGGTATTGTGATTCCAGCGTATAGTAACGAAGTGATCTTTATGCTAAAAGGCAGTGCGCTGGCGTCAACCATCGCATTGATGGATATCACGGGTGTCGCTCGTACGATTAGTGCGCGCACTTATACCTTAATGGAGCTGTTCTTCGCGGCAGGTATTATTTATCTGTTATTGTCGTGGGTGATTTTATTTAGCTTTAGATTGTTTGAAAAAAGAATGAATCGCCATGCAAGCTATGTTCCGCCAGATGTGATGACCAACACCGTTCCCTAAGTGTTTATGACGAAAATAGCGTGAGAAAAAAAGGGTAGATAGTGCGAGACGTCTGCCTTATCAAAATATCCATAATTTGCTGTGAGCGCCTAGTATGAGCCAATCACCACACATGTCTTTAGCCAATGCGATTGCTGCCAGTGTCAATGAGGATACGAGCGTCACCAATTTTAATGATAGCATGCGAGCCCCCATCGGTAAGGTGGTCTGCGTCGGTCGCAACTATGCTGAACACGCTCGCGAGCTTGGCAATGAAATCCCAAAATCGCCTATCTTGTTTATGAAACCAGCATCGTCCGTGGTCAGTGTGCGCAATGATATTGTCCGTCCTGACCCCGCGAAATATGGCGACACTCACTACGAAGCGGAACTGTGTATTCAGCTGTCAGCGGACCTGTCAGCGGCCACTGTTGAACAAGCGCAGCAAGCGATTGGCGCTGTGACATTAGGACTGGATTTAACCCTACGAGACCTTCAAAGTAAGCTGAAAGAAAAAGGCCATCCATGGGAGCGTGCTAAGTGCTTTGATGGCGCGTGTGTACTGGCTGATTGGCTTGAACCACAAGCGTTTGCTGATTTTAGTCAGGTAAATTATCAGCTCACCATCAATGATGAGCTACGACAGGATGGCGATAGCGCCTTCATGTTGTTTTCGGTTTATGAGTTGCTTGCAGAGATTAGCCACGCTTTTAGCTTGCAAGCAGGTGATGTAATCATGACGGGTACGCCAAGTGGCGTGGGTGTCTTGCAAGAAAATGACCAGTTAAAACTAACACTTGGTGCCCATGAGTGGCAGGTAAAAGTTCGCTAAGTCTTTTATAGCAGCAATAGTATATTTTTTCGACTCAGTGTGCATTCTCAACAACCCTCAAGTGATTGCTTGGGGGTTGTTGCTTTTAGGGGTATCTTAATGGCTATCACCCTCATCAAATATTGTCATTAGATTGTCATCGAGTTTTCAACGTACTGTCATAAACCATCAGTAGACTTAGGCGTAATTCTTACTTTGGCGGACGGAACGTTAAGTCGCGCTCATCGTTTTACGCCAATCCAGCCAACTGCAAGGTGACTGATAATGACACTGTTAAATAAAGAACCAAAACTCGCGCACGAAATCGTTGAAGACTCAAACCCGACCAATAACACTGATTTTCAGACCGTTATCAATCGTCGTCTAAACCGTCGTAGCATTCTAAAAGGCGGCACAGGACTGACGGCCGCGGCGTTTTTTGGGGCGCTACCTTTGGTTGGTTGTAGTGACGATGATGATAATGGTAGCAGGCCTATCATAGAAAACGGCAATGATGCGGCTATTCCTGCCCAAGGTGACTTAAAACGTCCCGAAACCTTGAAGTTTACAGCCGTAGCGCACTCAACGGCCGAAACCATGACGGTGGCAGAAGGTTATAAAGCGGAAATGATATTGCCCCTTGGCACACCGCTGATGTCTGGGATTGAGGATTGGAAAGACAATCGTGAGCAGTCGGCTGAGTCCTTTGAATGGCGCATGGGCGACAACCATGATGGTATGTGGTTTTTTGGCAAAGACGGCAATGCCTATGATGCTAAAGCGGCAGAAAATGGTCTACTGGTGATGAATCATGAATACGTGAACAGTAGCGACTTAAGTCCGTTTGGTTACTATGTCATTCGAGACAATGATGCCGCGCCTTTGTTTCAAAACCGTCGTCTTGCCAGTGATGTGCGCCGTGAAGTCAACTGTCATGGAGTGGCAGTGGTAGAGATGACCCGCCGAGCGGATGGCATGGGCTATGAGATGGTAGCAAATTCAAAATACAATCGCCGTATCACCAGCAGTACGACAGCGCAACTAGCCGGTCCAGTCGCTGGCTCTGATTTGGTGAAGACTAAGTTTGCCCCAACGGGTTTTCAGACTCGCGGCATTAATAATAACTGCGGTGCAGGATTGTCGCCTTGGGGTACATACCTGACCACAGAAGAAAACTTTTTAGGCGTGTTTGCGCGTGGGCAAGATGCCAGTCAACTAAGTGCTGGGCATAACTATGGTCGCGAGCGTTACGGCGCACCAGAAAATTCTCCCGGCTCAAAATATCTATGGCACACGCCTAATGCTAAAGATGCCACCATAACAGATGAGTTTTCACGTTGGGATATGACGGCGATTGGTGTAAACGCTACTGAAGATTATCGGAATGGCTTTAACACCTTTGGGTTTATCACAGAAATTGACCCTTTTGATCAAAACTCTATGCCACAAAAGCGTACCGCAATGGGACGTTTCGCGCATGAGAACTGTGCGTATGCGCCAGTTGAGCAAGGCAAGCCCGTGGTCTTTTATATGGGTGATGATGCGCGAGGCGAATATATCTATAAGTTTGTCTCCAAAGCCATGTGGTCAAATGCGGATATCGGCGGCGGCCTAAAAGCAGGCGACAAATATCTAAATGACGGCACACTATATGTTGCTATTTTTAATGCAGATGGTAGTGGTGAATGGAAAGCCTTAATCCATGGTCAAAATGGCTTGGATGCTTCTAACAGCGCGTTGCCTTTTAATGGACAAGATGAGGTGCTGGTCTTTGCCCGTGCCGCAGCGGATGTGGTTGGTGCTACCAAAATGGATCGACCCGAATGGGTGTCCGTCAGTCCGATGACAGGCGAGGTGTATGTGACCTTGACCAACAATAAAAATCGCGGCGTCGATGAGGAGCAACCGCTTTCCGCAGCCAATCCGCGCAGCTATCAAGTGGGGGGCAAAGAGCGTGGCAATGATAATGGTCATATTATCCGCTGGGCAGAAGCGGGCGGCGATCATACCGCGCTGACTTTTGAGTGGGATATTTATCTGTTTGCCACGCCTTATGATCTGGCCGCAGAAAACTTGTCGCAATTAAATGCCAGTAATGATCTATCGTCTCCTGATGGTCTGTACTTTGATCCACGCGGGGTGTTGTGGATTCAGACGGATGATGGGGCTTATACCGATACCAGCAGCTGTATGTTACTGGCAGCGCTGCCTGGTAACGTCAGCGATGGCACAACCATAACCACGTCGGCGGGGCAACAAACGCGAGTTGGCATGCCAGCCAGTAATGATAATATCAAACGGTTTTTTGTTGGGCCTGAAGGCTGTGAGGTGACTGGGATTACCATGACCCCAGATTTCAAAACGCTCTTTATTAATATCCAACATCCCGGTAACACATGGGGAGCGGTCGTAGGCGGCAGTACGCCGCGCTCAGCAACGGTGATGATTACTAAGGAAGATGGCGATGTGATACTGGCAGAGTCATTTGATACAGCAGATAGTGCGACATAAAAAGTTTATCGGTATCTAAAAGGTATTAAATGGTTAGACAGTAAGAACCTCAAGTGACGGCTTGGGGTTTTTATTTTTCTGAGAACAAACTTATATACAAATCACTCTCTTCTATTTATCAGGTTTAAGAGCTAGTATAGAAAGCTACCCTTTTTCGCTAAATGTGCCAATGTCATGAATGCTATGAGTAGTCCCAACTTGTTTTATAACGACAGTATTCGCTGTGGTAGCACCAATAGCGATGCTCGGACGCGACATGAGCTTGAGGCGCATTTTTCCTCAGACAGCAGTGTCCCATCACACAGTGATGTGTATGAGCAGATCGACCAACTCGAAGCAATCGATGTGGAAGAGTTGGGCAAACTGCTGGCGGATGATGGCAATGAGACAACAACGAAGCCCGTCACATTGGCTGACTTCTTTGAAGGATTGGCGCAGCTTGCGACCATGGGGGTGGTTGAGGTGACTGATATTGTAGAGGCTATCCACCGAGAAGTAATATTGCGTCCTTTAGGACGATTTAATGACAGGCATCTGAATAATTGGCAGCGCGGTATCACTGGGCGTATCTATGGCACGATACGCCACATTATGCTGAAGGTAGGTAACAATCTAGCAGCAGTGCTGCGACTGTATAAAACCGTCATGAGCCAAAAAAACGCTCAGCCATTGCCGGACTCATTAAAAAAACTGGTCAATGTGATCAATGGCGTCATGGGCGACCATCTGGTGAATCATAAAAACGCCCTTGCGATACCGATGGTGCTATATGCCAAAGACGGCAATCCGCAATGCGAGGCTCTATCAGGGCGCGTCATCATTTTATGTCATGGTCTGTGCATGAGTCATTTGAGCTGGCAATCAACAGACGGTCATGGCCTAGGCGATGCCATCGATCGCAGTCAGCCTGCGGCGACAGTTTTATATCTTGATTATAATACGGGTCGACGTATCTCACGTAGTGGTCGTAAGCTCTCGCAAGTGCTGCAAGAATTGGTCGATAATAGCCCCAATATCAGTCAGATAGATTTGGTTGGCCACAGTATGGGCGGCTTGGTCGCGCGTAGTGCGCTGTTTTACGGGGAGCAAGATCACTTGGACTGGGTAAAACGAGTGGGCAATCTCATCACGCTCGGCTCGCCGCATCATGGTGCGATGCTGGAGCGTATTGGCAATCATGTACAGGATATCATCGCCAAGCTGCCGTTTGCAGGCTCACTGGCCAAGCTTGGTGACATGCGTAGTGCCGGTATTATTGATCTGCGTCATGGCAGTACCCGTGATGCTGATTGGAAGGCGCTAGAGGGACGCAGCGTACTGCCACAAGACTTTCGTCATCCTGCACGTTTGCCAAGTGGTATCAAAACCTATTTTGTCGCTAGCGCTTTGGTCGAGACGCATTACAACTCTAAGATGACCAGTCTCTTGGGTGATGGTCTGGTGTCGGTCGCCTCTGCGCTGGGCGAGGACGATGCTGAGCACGCGTTATTTGTGCCTGAGGGGCATAAAGCGGTGTTTTATGGCGTGAGTCATGTGAACTTAATTCATAGTAGAAGGGTTCGTGAGCAAGTGGTTGCATGGCTACTAGACAATGGACGCAGCGACTACGTGGACAAACCTCGGATATACTCTTATCCTAAAAGTTTGGCGTTAGCGCTATAGATATTTTTTTAACTATATAGAAAATAGTAAAAAAATAAAAATGGTTCAAATAGAGTAGTGAGACATCCTTTAAAACTTCTAAAAACAAAAACCCCCAAGCGCCACGCTTAGGGGTTTTAAAGAGAGCTTTCAACTATTTTAGAAAATGAAACGGCTTTAAAGAGCTACTCAGCAAATATCGCTGCCACATCGTCTTTATCAAATTTATACATTTCACCGCAAAACCCGCAATCCATCTCAAACGTGCCGCCTTGCTCTTCGACGATATCCAAAGCTTCCGCTTCGCCAATTTGCTCGATTGCCATCTCACATTTTTCGCGTGAGCAGGTGCAGCCAAATGATAGCTCAACCGGCTCGGGTGCCACCACGTTTTCTTCATGGTACAAGCGATACAAAATCTCGTTAGCATCCAGTGTGGTCAGCTCTTCTGACTTGAGGGTGCGTGTCAATACAGACAAACGTGTCCACAAATCATCATCGATACCCGCATCTTGGTTTTGCTCAACTTCATAGTTTTCTTCAGCGGTACGAGGCAGCATCTGTACCAACATGCCACCTGCTTGTAAGCCGTCAGATGCTAAGTTAATCAGCGTTGGAATCTGCGCCGATTGCTTTTGATAATGTGCTAAGCAGTCAGCCAAATTGTCATGGCTACGCTCAACGATACCTTGATACGACTCGCCACCTTCCGGCTGAATATTGATAAACAACACACCTTGGCCCATTGCGCCCAGTTCAGCAAATGCTTCTTTGGCATGCGTCATGTTTTCCCAAGCTTGCACTTGCTCATCAGTCTCGCCTTTCCAGCTGGCAAGGGCACGAATGATGCCGTCTTGATCGCACTCAGCCATCGCCCAATTGAGCAAACTGTCGCTGTCTGATGACTGTAATTGAATAGACAGATGACCATTAATTTTCACGGTGCTGATAAGCAAACTTGCGGCTGTTAGCATTTCACCCAACAGGCGTTTGATGGCTTCAGGGTAGGGCTTTTGGGCAATGGTACTTGCATAACTGCGTGATAGGCGCACCACGTCACCGCGCACGGGTGAATCTTCAATAAAGAAGCGTTGGCGTACGTCGTTGTCGCTATGGTTGCCAGCGGTTTGGCGTTCTGTATTTGGGGCTTGAGTATCTTGTGTCATAGGTCATTTGTAGTATTAAGAAGTTGTTAGCTTTATGGGGATTCCTTGTGATTTATCAATTGCCTATAGCAGTTTTCCGAGAGGTATGGCCCCTCATTGCCAGAATGCATGGGATAAGTAGAGGTAAGGGTCGTCCATAAGTGATGTCTTCTTATTACGCCGTCATTAACGCAAATACCCAATAATTTTTAAAATGTCACTCTCCTTAAAAAAAGTTTACCTACACCCCTTAATTTGTTGTACAGTAACATTAAGTTGCATTGTGATAAACAACAGCAACAACCACACGGATGCGTGGCAATAAGGTCGAATAGTCAGGCCTGTGTGTCAAAACACTCGTTCAATATTGTGATAAAAGGATGTATTTCATGAGCTATTTACTCTCCAAGCCGTTGACGCTGGCCGCCTTTATGGCGCTAGGCCTAGTAGGCTGTAATAACAGCAATCAAACTTCGACTGATGCGGCGTCAACAGACGATGCAACGACGACAGAAGCCGCCGCAGACACCAACGGCACCCTGCAAAAAATCAAAGACTCTGGCACCATCGTGGTCGGTCACCGTGACTCCTCTATTCCATTTTCTTATATCGCTGATGATCCCAATCAGCCTATTGGCTATGCGCATGATTTAGAAATGAAAGTGGTCGAGGCGGTGAAGCAAAAGCTAAACATGCCAGATCTCAACGTTCGTTATAACTTGATTACCTCACAAACTCGCATCCCACTGGTACAAAACGGCACAGTAGATTTTGAATGTGGCTCAACCACCAATAACGAAGAGCGACAAAAGCAAGTGGCGTTCTCCAACGGTTTCTTTGAAATTGGGACACGTTTGTTGACCAAAAAAGACTCTGGTATTCAAGACTTCGCTGATCTAAAAGGCAAAACCTTAGTGACGACAGCGGGAACGACCTCAGAGCGTTACATTCGTCAATACAATGACGAAAACAACATGGATATCAATATTATCTCAGCAAAAGACCATGGCGAAAGCTTTCTTATGCTAGAAAATGGCCGCGCCGATGCCTTTATGATGGATGATGTCTTGCTGGCTGGTGAAAAAGCCAAAGCAAAAAATCCTGATGAGTGGGTGATTGTGGGTGAGCCGCAGTCGTTTGAGATTTATGGTTGTATGATGCGTAAAGATGACCCAGAGTTCAAAGCGGTGGTCGATGAAGCACTGACCGATGTCTTTAGTTCAGGCGAGATTAATAGCATTTATGACAAGTGGTTCTTGAACCCGATCCCACCGAAAAACGTCAATCTAAACTTTGAGATGTCTGACAACTTAAAAACCTTGATTGCCAATCCCCATGATAGCGCGCAGCCAAAAGCGGCGCCTGCACAGTAATTACTGTCCTTCAACATAGCTTGCTTGCGCGCTCGGATTGACACACACAGTTAATCTGGCGCGTTGGCTTTTTGGTCGCTGCTCGGAGAGACAAGCATGAATTATAGCTGGAACTGGGGTGTGCTCTTTGAGCATACGGGGATCGGTAACGAGCTTTATATCCATTGGATGATTACGGGGCTTGGCTGGCTGTTACTGATTGGCAGTATTGCCTGGGTTATCGCCATGGTGGTGGGTACTGTCTTTGGTATCATGCGTACCTTGCCCAATAAGACCGCTCGTACAATTGGTACGGCTTATGTGACATTTTTTCGCAATATTCCACTGCTTGTTCAGCTGTTTTTTTGGTTTTATATTGCCCCTGGGTGGCTCACGCCCACGATTCAAGAGTGGTGGTATAAGGATTTATCGCCAAATACCTCAGCCATGCTATCAGCGAGTATTGGTTTGGGTCTATTTACCGCCGCGCGTATCGTCGAACAGGTACGTACCGGTATTGAGTCGTTGCCTGATGGGCAGGTTAATGCCGCTTATGCGCTGGGCTTTAGTATTCCGCAGGTGTATAAAGAAGTGCTGTTACCGCAGGCGTTTCGTATCATTTTGCCCCCACTCAGCTCTGAGCTGACCAACTGTTTTAAAAATGCCTCTGTGGCCTCTTTAGTGGGGGTGATGGAGCTGATTAGCCAAACCAAAACCATCAGTGAATATACCCAAAACAGCATCGAAATTTATACCTATGCGACCATTATCTATTTGGTGTTTAATCTATCCTTGATCGCTATTATGGGTTTGATTGAGCGTAAATTGCGTGTGCCTGGACTGATTGCAGGAGGTCAGAAATGAATATGATGACCGAGTTGGCAACGGCCTATCCGGGTTTGATGGGCGGCATGCTCACCACTTTAAAAGTACTGTTTTTAGCGATTCTTGGTGGTATCAGCTTAGGCACGGTATTGGCATTGATGCGCTTGTCTGGTATTAAAGCGCTTGAAGTTCCAGCGAAGCTATACGTCAATTATTTCCGTTCTGTACCGCTACTATTGGTACTACTGTGGTTTTATTTTGCCGTACCGATGATTTATTTTTGGATAGCAGGTAAGTACCTACAACTTGACGCGGCTTTTGCCTCGTGTGTGGTGGCCTTTATGATGTTTGAGGCCGCTTACTTCTCAGAGGTGGTTCGTGCCGGTATTCAATCGATTGGTAGTGGGCAGGTTAATGCCGCTAAAGCGCTCGGTATGACTTATGGGCAGACCATGCGCTTGGTTATTTTGCCGCAAGCTTTTCGCAAGATGCTGCCACTGATTTTGCAGCAGTGTATTATTTTATTCCAAGATACGACGCTGGTGTTTGCCATTGGTCTGACGGATTTTTTTCGCGCCGCCTATGTCCGCGGTGAGCTAATGGGCTTACTGACGCCTTATATTTTAGGGGCGGGTGCCGTTTATTTTGTCATCAGTTTGAGCGCCTCCATTGGCGTGCAACAGCTACAAAAGCGTTTAAGGTTTTAAGATTAACTTAGTCCGTACTTTAATTTTAAAAATTTTGTTGAACAACGATTATTAATGACGATTATTAATGACGACTATCAAAAATAATGTGGTTAGGAGCCAGTGATGAGCGAAGCTGATACGTATATGAATGCTTTTGGTGGACTGGTCACCAACAGTGGGCATGCTAGTGATGAAATGGTCATTGAGATGGACAGTGTCAGCAAATGGTATGGCGACTTTCAAGTGCTCACTGACTGTACCGCCCATGTCCATAAAGGCGATGTGGTCGTCGTTTGTGGGCCATCGGGTAGTGGCAAGTCTACTTTGATTAAGACGGTAAATGGGCTGGAACCTTTTCAAAAAGGTGAGATCATGGTCAATGGTATCTCAGTTGGGGCACCGAAGACCAATTTACCTAAATTGCGCAGCCGCGTGGGTATGGTGTTTCAGCATTTTGAGTTGTTTCCGCATTTGACCATCATTGACAATCTCACGGTTGCGCAGATCAAAGTGCTGGGACGCAAAGAGAGTGAGGCCAAGCAAAAAGCCATGGCGTATCTAGATCGCGTCGGTCTGACCGTACAAGCAGCGAAATATCCAGCGGAGTTGTCTGGTGGTCAACAGCAGCGGGTAGCGATTGCGCGGGCGCTTGCGATGGATCCTGTGGCGATGCTGTTTGATGAGCCAACCTCGGCGCTTGATCCTGAGATGATTCAAGAAGTGCTTGATGTGATGGTCGAGCTGACACGTGATGGCATGACCATGATGTGTGTGACGCACGAAATGGGTTTTGCCAGTCAGGTGGCCAATCGTATCATTTTTATGGATGAAGGGCATATCGTAGAAAACTGTAGCAAGGAGGAGTTTTTTGAGGGAGCAAAAAGTGAGCGCGCACAACTGTTTTTGTCTAAGATTTTGAATCATTAGCGTGTAAATTGAACGGTTTTTTTATGTGAAAAGTAGCGTCTAGCATTAGGCGCTTTTTTTTGCGAATACGTTTACACAGGCAGCACGCCTGAATGCGTAGGTGAGTGACTATCTGTTTACTGATACAATAGCGGTCAATATTTTGATAATTAAAATAATTCCTCAGTTATATTGGAGCTAATATGAGCGCAGAAAATCTATCGGCAACATCGGCCACATCAACAGAAAATGGTGTCGTCATTATTGGAGCAGGCTTGGCAGGTTGGCATGTCATCGATGCGATCCGTGCGAAAGACGCAGACATTCCGATCACCTTGATCACAGCGGATAGTGGTGATCGTTATCACAAGCCAATGCTGACGATGGCAATTAGCCAAAACAAACGGGCGTCAGATTTGGTGCGAGCGACAGGAAGTGATGCGGCAAAGACCGCCCAAGTGACGTTACTTGCCAATACCCACGTACTCGATATTGATCCTGTGAGTCAAACCGTACAGTGTGCTACTACTGAACAAACAGAGTCTCCTACTGTGGTGAGCTATGAAAAAATGGTGCTGGCGATGGGCGCACATCCTATCTTTCCAAAAAGCCTACCGGAGGATCTGGTCTGGCACGTCAACCATATCGAACGCTTTGGACAGCTCCAAGAAAAGCTAGCGACAGGCAGTCAGCATGTTGCTATTGTCGGTGCTGGCATGGTTGGGACTGAGATTGCAGAAGACTTGCTAAAAGCAGGGCATCGAGTGACGTTGATTGATTTAAATGACGCACCACTATCGCAAATGCTACCCGCCAAAGCGACCGCTCGTATTGCCCAAGCCGTGAAATCACAAGGCATTCAGTTTTTGGGTGGTTATCAGGTGTCTGAAGTCACGCGTAGCAGTGACAGCGGAAATGAGGGCAAGTTGCAAGTCAGCTATGAGCCAATAGGGTCAACTGACAGTTGCACCGATTTGCAATCTGGAACCTTGCTCGTTGATCATGTCATTGCCAGTACGGGTCTGACCGTTGATGATAAGTTGCCGACTGCCGCTGGTGTTGAGTTTGATCGCCGCACTGGGATTGTGGTTGATGCGCCCACATTGCGTACCAATACTGACAATATTTATGCCATTGGCGACTGTATGTCGATCAATGGGGTCGCCTGTCGCTATGTTGCGCCGTTACGGGCACAGGCCGCGACCATCGCTGATGACATCTTGGGGCATGAGCATGGCGGTTATGACCACAAACCGCCGATGATTCGCCTAAAAAACAAAGCCATCTCTGTGATGGCAACGGGCGTACCGCGTTCTGAGGGTAACTGGCAAGTGACGAGCGAAAGCGCCGATGAGCTGGTGATGGAGTTGCTCGACGATAACCATAAAGTTAGCGCCACAGTGACCATCAAAGCGCCACCAACACCTAAAGCATAGAAAGCGGCTTAAAACTGGCAGTCTTATCAGATAAGTCTGTAGTAAAGTGATTAATAGTCGCTTGTCACGTCTAAACCAGTCATACCCAAAATGGTGTGGCTGGTTTTTTTATGGCCAATGACGGTCAAGCCTTTGTGCTATCTGCTGCTAAGCTAGGATTTTAAATGACTCATTAAGTGATACACATTGTATTGATATTATTGACAGATTTTCATTTATGGCGGTATAGTAGCTAACGCTGTGTAAGTTCTGTTCAAGGAAGAACGATCTACTGACCAGTATCAATAGCACCTCTACAAGCAAAACGAAAGGACTCGTTATGACGCAAACTCCTGATTTCAACGCTATTCTAAGTAATACTCCCACGATCAATGTAGGTGCACGCTCGGAAAACGCGCCACTGACCCAAAGCTACGATAAAGGTCCTGATGTGCCGCTGATTGAAGCGACCATTGGGGATTTTTTTGACGCCATTGTCTCCAAATATCCTGAGCGCGACGCACTGGTTTCTCGCCATCAAAATATCCGCTGGACATATCAACAGCTACAACAACAGGTCAATCAGTTGGCAAGTGCCATGATTGAGATGGGGCTGGAGATTGGCGATCGCATCGGCATTTGGTCGCATAACAATGCTGAATGGCTATTGATGCAATTAGCGACCGCAAAGGCTGGTGTCATCCTCGTCAATATCAATCCTGCCTATCGTACCTTTGAGCTACAGTATGCGCTAAACAAATTGGGCTGTACGGCATTGGTGCTTATGCGTCATTTCAAAAACAGTGACTATGCGCAAATGATACGTGAGCTATGTCCTGAGATTTATCATAAAGACTATACCCAGCTTGACTTGATTGAGATTCCGACGATTGAGCGTATCATTTGGATCGATGAACCAGACAGCGATGAGGACTTTAGCTTTATGCAAAAATTCTCTGCATGGATGGCTGAGGGTGATGTCAATGATCCGCGCGTCGCTGAGCGTCAGGCCCAGCTAAAAAACACCGATGCTATTAGTGTGCAGTTTACCAGTGGTACGACAGGCGCGCCAAAGGGTGCCACGCTCAGCCATCGCAATATCTTAAACAATGGGTATTTTATAGGCGAAGGAATGCGCCTGACAGAAGAGGATAGATTGTGTATTCCCTTACCGCTCTATCACTGTTTTGGTATGGTGGGAGGTAACCTAGCCATTTTAACCCACGGTGGTTGCGCGGTTTATCCTAATGATGGTTTCGATCCGCTGACAGTGCTGCAAACGGTAGAAGCAGAGAGATGCACCGCTTTACTTGGCGTACCAACGATGTTTATCGCGGAGCTTGATCATCCTGAGTTTGACAATTTTGATTTATCCAGTTTACAAACTGGCGTCATGGGCGGCACGACGTGTCCTATTGAAGTCATGCGCCGTGTTATAGACAAGATGCACATGAGCGGGGTGACTATTGCTTATGGGATGACGGAGACCAGTCCCGCTTCCTGTCAGACCAGCACGCAAACACCTCTGGAAAAAAGAGTGTCTACCGTGGGAATGGTGCTGCCAGCACTTGAGGTTAAAATTGTCGATACTGAAACGGGTGATATCGTCCCGATTGGCGAGACAGGTGAGCTACTCACGCGCGGCTACGCAGTCATGAAAGGCTATTGGGGCAGTCGTTTTAAAACGCGCGCGTCCATTCAGGATGGTTGGATGCATACGGGAGACCTCGCCACGATGGATGAAGATGGCTACATCACCGTGGTTGGACGTAGTAAAGACATGGTCATTCGTGGCGGCGAAAACATCTATCCAGTAGAAGTCGAAAACTATCTGTATCGTCATCCCAAGATTCGGGATGTACAAATTGTGGGCATACCAGATCAGCACTATGGCGAAGTATTGGTCGCGTGGATTATTACAAAAGAGCCTAATAGCTTAAGCGAAGACGAAGTAAGGCAATTTTGTTGTGAGCACATCGCTCATTATAAAGTACCGACCCACTTTCGCTTTGTTGATGAGTATCCCATGACCGTCACTGGTAAGATTCAGAAATATAAAATCGCCGAGCACATGATCAAGGAATTGGCGTTAGAGTGATCTGGCGTGAGAGATTCCATTCAACATGAATGAGGGATTCGCTTGTCTTAACTTAATACCAGTATCGGCACTACCTTATTAAATGATACATATTGTATTGATATTATTGACAGCGTTTCATTTATGACGGTATAGTAGCTAACGCTAGGTAAGACCTGTTCAAGGAAGAGGGTGTGACCACAGGCGACCAATCAGCAACATAAAAAGTAAAACGAAAGGACTCGTTATGACGCAAACTCCTGATTTCGACGCTATTTTAAATAGTATTCCCAAAGTCAACATGGGCGTACGCTCAGCAAATGCCCCGCTGACCCAAAGCTACGATAAAGGTCCTGATGTGCCGCTGATTGAAGCGACCATTGGTGATTTTTTTGATGCGATTGTCTCCAAATATCCTGAGCGCGACGCACTGGTGGTACGCCATCAAAACATCCGCTGGACATATCAACAGCTGCAGGAAAAAGTCAATCAGTTGGCAAGTGCGATGATTGAGATGGGACTTGAGATTGGCGATCGTATCGGCATTTGGTCACACAACAATGCAGAATGGCTATTGATGCAATTAGCAACGGCAAAGGCTGGTGTCATCCTCGTCAATATCAATCCTGCCTATCGTACCTTTGAGCTACAGTACGCGCTCAACAAATTGGGCTGCTCCGCATTGGTGCTGATGCGTCACTTTAAAAGCAGTGATTACGCCAGTTTGATTCGTGAGCTATGCCCTGAGATTTATCATAAAGACTATACCCAACTTGACTTGATTGAGATTCCGACGATTGAGCGCATCATTTGGATCGATGAACCAGACAGTGATGAAGAGTTTGGTTTTATGCAGAAGTTCTCTGCATGGATGGCTGAGGGTGATGCCAATGATCCGCGCGTCGCTGAGCGTCAGGCCCAGCTTAAAAACACCGATGCCATTAATGTGCAGTTCACCAGTGGTACGACGGGTACGCCAAAAGGGGCCACGCTCAGCCATCGCAATATCTTAAATAACGGCTACTTTATCGGTGAGGCCATGAACCTCACTGAAAAAGACAGACTGTGTATTCCAGTACCGCTCTATCATTGTTTTGGTATGGTCCTTGGCAATCTAGCGATTCTCACGCATGGCGGTTGTATCGTTTATCCTAATGATGGCTTTGAGCCATTGTCTGTCTTACAGGCGGTGGAAGAAGAAAAGTGTACCGGTTTACATGGTGTGCCAACGATGTTTATCGCCGAACTCGACCATCCTGAATTTGAGAATTTTGATTTATCAACCTTGCGCACAGGGATTATGGCAGGCTCCAGTTGTCCGATAGAAGTGATGCGCCGCGTCATTGATAAGATGCACATGAGTGAGGTCACCATTGCTTATGGGATGACGGAGACCAGTCCGGTGTCTTGTCAAACCAACGAACACACGCCACTTGAAAAGCAAGTATCGACCGTAGGGCTGGTACAACCTGCGCTTGAGGTTAAGGTTATCAATACAGAAACGGGCGATATCGTCACGATCGGCGAGACCGGTGAGTTGCTCACACGTGGCTATTCGGTGATGAAAGGCTATTGGGGCAGCCGCTTTAAAACCCGCGCGTCCATCCAAGATGGCTGGATGCACACCGGTGATCTGGCCACGATGGATGAAGATGGCTATGTCAAAATCGTCGGTCGTAGTAAAGACATGGTCATCCGCGGCGGCGAAAACATCTATCCGGTAGAAATCGAAAACTATCTATATCGTCATCCAAAAATTCGTGACGTACAAATCGTTGGTATACCAGACGCGCGTTATGGCGAAGTACTGGCCGCTTGGATTATTCCAAAAGAGCCTGGCTGCCTGACTGAAGAGGAAGTACGTGAGTTTTGTAGTGAGCATATCGCTCATTATAAAGTGCCGACCTACTATCGCTTCGTGACGGAATACCCAATGACCATCACTGGCAAGATTCAAAAATATAAAATCATCGAGCAAATGACAGAAGAGTTGGGCTTAGAGTAAATTGCCTAGTTAGCTTATAGTGCTAAAGACCATTTAGCATCAGTACTATTGACAATCATTATGATGAGTCGAGACGAAAAGAAAAAAGTGACTCGCATTTATGCAACAAAGAAAAGGGATATCATGAGCGCTATCATAACCAGTAAATTGAGTCCGAACTCAAGCGATTTTCAGCAAAACAGTGCCGCCATGCAAGAGATCGTTGATGATTTGTATGTGCATCTGCGTAAAGTTGCCCAAGGCGGCTCAGAGCGCGCACGAGCCAAGCATTTGGCGCGCGGTAAATTGCTGCCACGTGAGCGGGTCGAGCGTTTGCTGGATGTCGGCACGCCATTTTTAGAAGTGGCTCCGATGGCCGCGCACGACATGTATGGCGAAGATATTCCGGCGGCGGGCGTGATTGCAGGTATCGGCCGTATCAATGGCACGGAGTGTATGATTGTCTGTAATGATGCCACGGTAAAAGGCGGCACATATTATCCAATGACCGTCAAAAAACATCTGCGCGCGCAAGAAATCGCGCAAGAAAATCATTTGCCATGTGTGTATCTAGTCGATTCGGGTGGTGCCAACTTACCCAATCAAGATGACGTGTTCCCTGATAAAGAGCATTTCGGCCGTATCTTTTTTAATCAAGCCAACCTCAGTGCGGCAGGTATTCCGCAGATTGCCGTAGTTATGGGCAGCTGTACAGCTGGCGGCGCGTATGTGCCAGCGATGAGCGATGAATCTATCATTGTTAAAGATCAAGGCACCATCTTTTTAGGTGGTCCGCCACTGGTGAAAGCCGCCACAGGTGAAGAGGTTAGCGCCGAAGACTTGGGCGGCGGTGACGTGCATACGCGGCTATCAGGCGTGGTCGATCATCTAGCGCAAAACGATACCCATGCGTTATCCATCGCCCGTAATATCGTCAGCCATCTAAATCGTCCTGCCAAAAATATTCCCAATCAAATTGTACCCAAGCCGCCACGTTATGATGCCAAAGAGCTATATGGTGTCATTCCAACGGACAAACGCAAGCCGTTTGATATCAAAGAAATCATTGCCCGTATCGTTGATGACAGTGCATTTGATGAGTTTAAAGCACGTTTTGGCACGACACTGGTTTGCGGCTTCGCTCATATCGAGGGTATGCCCGTCGGTATCATTGCCAATAACGGCATCTTGTTTAGTGAATCAGCACAAAAAGGCACGCATTTTATTGAGCTGTGCTGTAAGCGTAAAATCCCATTGGTGTTTTTGCAAAATATCACGGGCTTTATGGTTGGTCGTAAATACGAAAACGAAGGCATTGCCCGTCATGGTGCCAAGATGGTCATGGCGGTGGCCAATGCAAAAGTACCAAAATTCACGGTCATCGTCGGCGGCTCATTTGGCGCTGGCAACTATGGTATGTGCGGCCGCGCGTATAGCCCGCGTTTCTTATGGATGTGGCCAAACGCCCGTATCTCCGTGATGGGCGGTGAGCAAGCAGCATCGGTCTTGGCAACCGTCAAGCGTGATAATTTTGACCGCAAAGGTGAGGCGTGGAGTGATGAAGACGAAGCGGCCTTTAAAGCGCCGATTCGTGAGATGTACGAAGAGCAAGGTCATCCGTATTATGCCACGGCGCGTCTATGGGATGACGGTGTGATTGATCCTGCTGATACGCGTCAGGTACTAGCCTTAGGACTGAGCGCAGCCTACAACGCACCAATTGAAGAGACGACTTATGGTGTTTTTAGAATGTAGTGAACGCTTAGTCACTAGTTTTAATATTCAACGACGCTTAACAAATATATTCGTGAGTAAAGATAGCGGATAGGGACTAAAAAAAGAGAAGACAATGCAAAAAGAGACAAACAATTATAAAAGCTTGCTGGTAGATATCAAGCAGCATGTCGCGACGGTGACATTGAATCGCCCTGAGATACGCAATGCTTTTAATGATGAGATGATTGCCGAGCTGACAGACGTTTTTATCACGCTTGGCGCTGATGATAACGTGCGAGTGATCGTTTTAGCGGCTGCTGGCAAGGCGTTTTGTGCTGGCGCTGATCTGAACTGGATGCGTGCCATGGCAGATTTCAGCTATGAGGAAAACCTAGCGGACGCGGATAAATTGGCGCAAATGCTCAAGACCATTTATGAGTGTCCCAAGCCAACGGTTGCGGCAATCCAAGGCGACGTCTATGCAGGCGGTATGGGACTAGTCGCTGTCTGCGATGTGGCCATCGCCGTTAAGATTGCTAATTTTTGTCTGAGTGAAGTGCGCTTGGGACTAGCACCTGCGACTATCAGTCCTTACGTTATCCGAGCGCTAGGCGCACGAGCATCGCAGCGTTATTTTTTAAGTGCTGAGGTTTTTAATGCCAAAAAAGCGCGTCAGCTGGGCTTTATCCATGAGCGGGTCAGTGAAGAGGGGCTGGAGGACGAGGTGGCTGCATTCTGTGCCAAAGTCGTCAAAAACAGCCCTGACGCGGTCAAGACCTGCAAGCAGCTATTACACGAAATCGCTGGCGCACCGATCACCGATGAGTTGATTGCCGATACCGTAAAAGGGATCGCTGATATCCGCTCATCAAAGCAAGGTAAGGAGGGCGTGCAAGCCTTTTTGCAAAAGCGCAAGCCTGATTGGCTGACAGTAGATTAACTGACAGCAGACCAGCAATAAAAAATAGACAAGCCGTCAAATAAAAACGATAAGACACAGGGATAGTTATGTTTTCTAAAATTCTAATCGCCAACCGTGGCGAAATTGCTTGCCGAGTGGCCGCGACTGCCAAGCGGTTAGGTGTCAGCACCGTCGCTGTTTATTCTGATGCAGACCGCAGTGCTAAGCATGTGGCTGTCTGTGATGAGGCGATCTATCTGGGCGGCTCTGCGCCAAAAGACAGCTACCTAAAAGGCGATGCTATTATTGCTATCGCCAAACAGACGGGCGCACAGGCCATCCATCCAGGCTACGGGTTTTTAAGTGAGAACGCAGATTTTGCCCAAGCTTGCCAAGAGGCTGGCTTGGTATTTATCGGTCCATCGGCTGATGCTATCCGTGCTATGGGTGGCAAGTCTGAGTCTAAGCGCTTGATGGAGGCCGCTGGTGTGCCACTGATACCGGGCTATCACGGTGACAACCAAGACGCAGAATTTCTGCAGCAGCAGGCAGATCATATTGGCTATCCTGTCTTGATAAAAGCGAGCGCTGGCGGCGGCGGTAAAGGCATGCGTATCGTTGAGCAAAGTAGCGATTTTATTGACCTGCTCGACTCGTGCCGCCGTGAAGCGATCACCAGTTTTGGCAATGATCAAGTTTTGATCGAGAAATATGCGCTAAAACCGCGCCATATCGAAATCCAAGTATTTGGTGATACCCAAGGCAATTATGTGCATCTGTTTGAACGTGATTGCTCCGTGCAGCGTCGCCATCAAAAAGTATTAGAAGAAGCGCCAGCTCCCGGTGTTGATGCTGCCATGCGTGAAGCGATGGGAACCGCTGCGATCGAAGCTGCGCGTGCCGTTGATTACGTGGGTGCAGGCACGGTTGAATTTATTGTTGAGCAGCGCGAAGACTCGATGAATTTTTATTTTATGGAGATGAACACGCGTTTGCAAGTTGAGCATCCGGTCAGTGAGGCCATCACTGGGGTGGACTTGGTCGAGTGGCAGCTTTTGGTCGCCGCAGGTCAGCCACTACCAAAAACGCAAGACGAGCTGGTCATCAATGGCCATGCCATTGAGGCGCGCATCTGTGCTGAAAACCCTGACAATAACTTCTTGCCAGCGACAGGGACGTTGTTTACTTATCAAAAACCTGAGCACAGCACCTTTAATATTAGTGATGTGCGTATCGACGATGGCGTACGAGAGGGCGATGTCATCAGTCCTTTTTATGATTCTATGATTGCCAAGCTTATCGTGCATGCACCCACACGAGAGCAAGCGCTTGCGAGACTTGATCGTGCCTTGGCGCAGACGCGTATTGTGGGTTTGCCAAACAACGTGGCATTTTTGCGTCATATTTTAAATACCGATTCGTTTAGCGGGGCCAATCTGGATACCGCGTTGATAGAGCGCGAGCGCGAGGTGCTTTTTGATCAGCATCCACTTAACCTATCGACGCTGGTGGTGACGGCTATCACGCAGCAGCTTGCCACTGAAGCCACCGCGCAACGCTCTAGTACAGACCCGTTTAGTAAGCCTACCGGTTTCCGTGCTTATAATGATTATACTCGATCATTTAGCTTGGTTTATGATGAGCAGTCCTACCGCGCGCGTATCAGCAATTGGCACAATGCAGATTGTGCTGATAGTAAAAAAGGCAGCGAAAATCTCAGTAGCTTTACACTTGTCATTGAAAAAGAAATCGCGAATACGCAGGACAATAACAATAGTAATGTAGCCGCGCAAACCGAAATGGCTTATGAAGGGCAAGTCAGCTATGCCAGCCGTGATGCGCACAATCATACCTTGTGGTTAGAGGGCGCACGTATCAGTGCTCAAAGCTGGGTGCATCATGAGACGGTTTATGTGTTCACGGATGGTGGACGCGATGAGATTACGCTGATTGATATCATGGCACATGTGGGTGAGGACACGGCAGCGGTTGGCAGTTTGAAGTCGCCAATGCCAGGGCAAGTGGTTGCCTTTAAAGTAGCGATAGGCGACACTGTCAAAAAAGGTGAGCCTCTTGCTGTCATCGAAGCCATGAAAATCGAGCACACCATTACCGCGCCGACTGATGGTGTGGTGGCAGAGCTATTATTTGCCCCAAGTGACTTGGTCGCTGATGGTGATGAGCTATTGCGCATCGATAGTGAAGGCTAGTAGCTGACAGACCTTTATAAAAAGGCGAATAACTAAAAGGATGACAAGCATGAGTCACTCATATCCAGACCACGTCACCATCGTTGATGTCAGCCCGCGTGATGGACTACAAAACGAATCGATGATGGTGCCGACGGCTGTCAAGCAGGCGCTCATTAATGATTTGGTCGCAGCAGGTATCAAAAAATTAGAGGTTACTAGCTTTGTCTCACCAAAGTGGGTACCGCAAATGGGCGATAACAGCGCACTACTAGAAGCACTGGCGCCTACGCGGCAGCCAGACGTTCGCTATTCAGTACTGGTGCCCAATATGCGCGGCTTTGAAAATGCTATTGTGCATCGTCCAGATGAAATCGTCATTTTTGGCTCAGCCAGTGAAGCCTTTAGCCAAAAGAACATCAATTGCAGTATTGATGAGAGTATTGAGCGTTTTGCGCCCGTTGCTGCTGCTGCAAAAGCGCACGGCATCAAAGTACGCGGCGTCATTTCTTGTACGGTCGGTTGTCCTTATGAGGGCGATATTGACCCTAGCCAAGTGGCTTATGTGACCAAACGATTGATAGAGATTGGCTCTGAACAGATTGGTATTGCTGATACCATTGGTGTAGGGACGCCGCTCAAGGTACAGCGCGCCCTGCAAGCTGCACTTGAACATGCTGACATCGCGATGCTGTCGGGGCACTTTCATGACACTTATGGTCAGGCATTAAGCAATACCTTGGCTGCCCTACAAATGGGCGTCAGTGAATTTGATACCTCAGTCGCTGGGCTGGGCGGTTGTCCGTATGCCAAAGGGGCCACGGGTAATGTCGCAACCGAAGACGTGGTTTATATGCTCCACGGCATGGGTATCAGCACGGGAATAGATTTGGATAAATTGGTCGTGGCAGGCGAGCGTATCAGTAAATTTTTAGGGCGTGCTAACGGCTCAAACGTGGCCCGTGCTCTAATTAATAAACGTCAGTCTTAAAAAACGATTGTAAAAACTAAATATTAAAATACAAGGAATGGTTATGAGTTTACCTGGTTTGAGCTTTCAGCTCGGCGAAGATATCGATGCGCTACGTGATGTGGTGCAGCAGTTTGCGGCAAAAGAAATCGCCCCACGCGCAAGCGAAATCGACAGCAGTGATGAATTCCCCATGGATTTATGGCAAAAGATGGGTGACATCGGCCTGCATGGCATTACCGTTCCTGAAGAGTACGGTGGCTCTAACATGGGCTACGTTGCACACATGGTCGCCATGGAAGAAATCAGCCGCGCGTCAGCCTCGGTGGCGCTGAGCTATGGGGCGCATTCCAATCTGTGTATCAATCAAATCAAACGTAACGGCTCTGAGGCCCAAAAGCAAAAGTATCTGCCAAAGCTCATCAGCGGTGAATTCATCGGTGCGCTTGCGATGAGTGAGACGGGTGCTGGCTCAGATGTCGTCAGTATGAAGCTAAAAGCAGAAGAAAAAAATGGTCATTATGTGCTAAACGGCAGCAAAATGTGGATCACCAATGGACCTGATGCTGATGTGATGGTGGTGTATGCCAAGACCAATCCTGAGATGGGCGCTAAAGGCATGACGGCTTTCATTATCGAAAAAGGCATGGAAGGCTTTGGTACCGCGCAAAAGCTAGATAAGCTTGGCATGCGCGGTAGCCATACGGGTGAGATGACGTTTAACAATGTCGAAGTACCAAGCGAAAATATCTTGGGCGGTCTCAATGAAGGCGTTAAGGTGCTGATGAGTGGCCTAGATTATGAGCGTGCCGTACTGGCCGCAGGTCCTATCGGCATCATGCAAGCGGTGATGGACAATGTCGTGCCTTATATCCATGATCGTAAGCAGTTTGGTCAAGCCATTGGTGAGTTCCAGCTGATACAAGGTAAGGTTGCCGATATGTATACGGTACTGCAAGCAGGACGTAGCTTTCTATACACCGTCGGTAAGAACCTCGACATGCTAGACCAACGCGGAGCCGGTCACAGTCGAGAGGTACGTAAAGACTGTGCCAGTGTCATTCTATGGTGCGCAGAAAAAGCGACTTGGATGGCGGGCGAGGGCATTCAAATATTTGGCGGTAATGGTTATACCAACGAGTATCCACTCGGTCGCTATTGGCGCGATGCCAAGCTGTATGAGATTGGCGCAGGGACCAGCGAGATTCGTCGTATGTTGGTCGGTCGTGAGCTGTTTAACGAAACTAAGTAGAAACGAAGTAATACCAAACTCAAAAAGGCCGACTACCTTTGTGAAACTTGCTAAGCCTACTTGATGTAGTGCTTGCATAGGCAATTCATCCCATTCACTCTGTATCGGTTTTAAATAGAATGGACTATCGTGATAACCAAAAAAGCAGTACACCTAAAACGTACTGCTTTTTTATGCTGATTTCACAAGGTTCATAAAAAGTTACGGCTGTTTGCTGTGGTCGAAATAACGCGCCAAGCCGTTTAATAATAAGTCATCACGCAGGTGCACAGGGCGGTTGACGTGTTGGGCAATAATGGCCGCATCGCCGCCCGTCATAATCATTTCAAAGTTAGGGTGTCGATGACTAATCTCATTGATCGCGCCAACAATCGACAATAATATCCCGCGATGTACCGCATCTTGGGTGGTCACTCCTTGACCGACGCTATCAAAAGACCCGTTAGAGATGGTGATTTGCTTGGTGCCAGAGAACAGGGACTCACGTTGCAGATAAATACTGGGGAAAATATAACCGCCCAAATGCTCGGCATGATCGATCAAATCAATCGTTACGGCTGTACCGCAGCCAATCACACATTGACGTTTTTTCTTATCGACCGCCCCTAGCATTTGTAGCCAGCGATCACAGCCGAGCTGCTGGTCATTGTAGGCGCTATTCATAAGCGGGTGCGCTGCATTGACATGCACAAAATCAAACGGGATATTTAGACGGCTTAAGGTGTCTGAGACCTTAACATTGAGATCGTCACCTAGGACGGATGAAATCCCAATAAAGTCGGGTGCATAACGCTCAAAGCGGTCGGTCAGACCCATCAATAATTCGGCAGGTGCTTGCAGATGTTGCTTGGCATCATGCGCGACTATCTGCCCGATATCATCGGTAAGCCAGTATTTAAGGCGGGTATTTCCAAGATCAAGCCAGAGCATAAAATTCCCTTTATATCCAGTAAGCCTGTGATCAACACACTAAGCTGATACTTGCCTCACGGTGGTTGCTCGTTAAATAAGCGGTTTAAACCTGATGAATAACGTCGATGCGTCCGGTAAAAAGCGCAGAAATCTTACCGTTATCTTGGCGTAATTGCAAACATCCGTTTGTATCGACACCGCAAGCATCGCCCATCACGATTTGTTCTTGATTGTTGTAATCTTGGGTGACGCGTAAGCGTAGATCTGCCAACGCATCCATCGTGGCAAACTGCTTTAAAAAGCTGTCCAAATAATAGGTATGACCGGTTGGCCTCTCCAGCCCTAGATGCTCAAAGCGTGTCATCGCTGCCATCAACGCTTTGCTCATTTGCTGGTACAGCGTTTTTAGGCTTGGTAGTCTCACAGTATGGGCATCGAGTTTTAGCGTCTCACAAATATCCTGCAGGCTAATCGCTTGATAACTCATGCCCTCAGCAGTTTGTGCTGTTAGCTTGGGGGCGGTCTGTACGTTTAAGCCAATGCCCATCACGACGCCCACCAATTTACCCGCTTGTGTCACTGGCTCTATCAAAATGCCAGCCAGTTTGTGAAAGGGCAACGTTTGCTGATGTAAAGCCGCACTATCCACTACTGAGCTATCCAGCCCAGTTTGTTCTGGGTTTTTGGTCTGATTTTGCGGCTGGTAAAAACCCAAGTCATTTGCCCATTTCACTCCAATTGGCGTCAGACCTTGTGCTTGCAACTGCTCATTTAAGGTCTGGATGACGGGCATTCTGGCCAGCTCAACCCCAATAATTAAGGACAATAAACCACTCACTGGCATGTGCACTGGATGATATAACGACAGATAGACATTGCCGCGCGGTGACTGCCATGAGCGCCCGTGTTGTCCACGACCTGAGCTTTGGGTTTCTGCGGTTAATAGATGCATCTTGGCAGGGTTTAGCGTGCCATCTTGCACGTCTGCTATCAGCTCGCTGTTGGTTGATCTGCTACTGGCAAGGTGGCGGTGGTTGAGCTCAGGTAAGTGGTCCAGCACGAATGACTCAGAGTCAGATACCTCGAAATCGGATATGGAATCGGATGTATAGTCAGATAAATGGTCAGGTGGCAGCATAAGTTTCGTCGATGTGGTTAATGTCGCATGGGGAATCTTTGATATACTGAGTAGCCATCATAATAAACCGTCACTATTTGATAGGCGGTCATCACTAAAAAGATCACCACTAAAAAATGGCCACTAGTAAACAGTATAAAACAGACAGCATAAAGGTCAGATTATGTTTTGGCAAATTCAATCGAGCGCCACAAGATCTTTAGCTTAAAATAAAAAAGTCGTGCATAGTCATGTGCTACTGATATGATTTTATGGCTTGCCGTTCGCAAACGTGGTTCGATGATACAGAAGAGTTCTACTAGTAGCGTTGTCAGTAGCGCTGTATCCTTTTTAAGGTCAATCGACTGTAGGTAAGTGGTTTCTAAAATACCAGTATCATAAAAAACAAGCGTGATAAAAGGCTGATTCAATGATGTTATATGTGTGGTTTGTAATTGCAGGGGCATTTGCGGGTGTCAGCGCGGGCTTATTTGGCGTGGGCGGCGGTATGATTATCGTACCAGCACTGGTCTGGATTTTCACTGCTTACGATTTTTCGCCAGAAGTAGTGACGCATTTGGCCATTGGCACCTCCCTTGCGACCATCGTTGTGACCTCGATCAGCTCACTCACTGCTCATAATAAGCGCGGCGGTGTGCGCTGGGAAGTATGGCGAAAAATGGCGCTGGGCTTGGTCATCGGTAGTCTGGTCGGCGCTGGTATCGCGGATATGATTGATGGCAAGGCGTTGCAGGCCATCATCGGTGTTGGCGCATTACTGGTCGCTTTAAAGATGCTGTTTTTTTCTAACAAAGAGCAGTTGGGTAAACCCTTACCCTCTACTGGCGTACAGTTTGGTGCGGGTACGGGCATTGGCATGGCATCGTCTATCTTTGGGATTGGCGGTGGTAGTTTGACCGTACCGTTTTTGAACTGGGCAGGACTACCGATGAAACAATCGGTTGGTACGTCTGCGGCGTGCGGTCTACCGATTGCGCTGGCTGGCGCGGCAGGGTTTGCATGGTTTGGCCAAGACGTGGTCAATCTGCCTGAGGGCACGATAGGGTTTGTGCATGTCACGGGATTTTTGTGCATTTCAGTGGCTAGCTTTGCGATGGCAAAAGTTGGTGCCAAGCTTGCCCATGTATTGCCGGCCCTTATGCTTAAGCGTGCATTTGGGGTGCTGTTATTATTTGCAGGGGGACAGTTGTTATTAAGCGCGATTGGAGTGATTTAATTGACGCAGACAAACCCTAAAAACCCATCCTCATTTCAGGTAGAATAGCCGCCTGTTTTTGCTAAGTTTACTGATCCTTCATGCGCCTAAAATCTCTAAAGCTGGCAGGCTTTAAATCCTTTGCCAATCCAACGACCTTTACCTTTCGTCATGGCATTACCGCCATTGTCGGGCCAAACGGCTGCGGCAAATCCAACGTCATTGATGCCATTCGCTGGGTGCTGGGTGAGACCTCCGCCAAACAGTTACGTGGCGGGGCGATGAGTGATGTCATCTTTGCTGGGACGCAGGACAAAGCGGCCAAAAGTGTCGCCAGTGTCGAGCTGACTTTTGAGCATACGCAAGATGAGCAGACAGGCATTCGTCATGAGTTTAATCTCTATCAAGAGCTATCCGTTCGCCGTCAGGTAAATTTAGAGGGGCGCTCGGATTACTTTATCAATGGCACGCGCTGCCGCCGTCGTGATGTGGTTGACGTGTTCTTGGGTACGGGACTTGGCGCCCGCAGTTATGCCGTCATTGAGCAAGGCATGATTGGGCGTATTGTAGAGTCCAGCCCCATGCAGCTGCGTGAATTTATTGAAGAGGCGGCTGGGGTGTCGCGCTATCAAGCGCGCCGTGAAGAAACCCAAAAAAAGCTTGAGAAAACCCAAGAAAATCTGGCCCGTCTGCATGACATGCAAAGCGAATTGGTACGCCAACAAAAGACACTGTCTAAGCAAGCCGCCAGTGCGCAGCGCTATGAAGAGCTGGCCTTAACGCTTGCTGATATTCAGCAGCAGCTCGCCATTCAACAGTTGTATCAAGCCAAACACGCTCAGCAGCAGCAAAAAGCAGCCCACGAGCGTAGCGCGGCCGAGGTCGCCACCTTACAAGCCAGCTATGAGAGTTTAAAAGCCAAGCAAGATAAGCTTGCCGCTCACATCAACCAAGAGCAATGGCTAAAAGACGAGGCGCAAAGTGCGCATTATCAGCAGCAGCTAAGCCATCAACAAGCTGAGCACAAGCTGAGCGATGCAACCTCACAGCTGACAGCCGTTGAGCAGCAATTAGCCAGCCTAGATGAGCAGCGTGAGCAAGCAGTCACTGACATGAATCAGTTAAAGGCGCAGCAAACCAAGCAGCAGAACATACTAAATGAGTTGCGTCCGCAGCTGACTGAGCTGAGCTGCAAACGTGAGTCGCATAAACGCAATGAGCAACCGTTACAACGCGCGTGGCATGAAGCACAAAACCAGCTATCGCGTTTGCAGGATAACGCTCGTACGCTTGAGCAGCAGCAAGCGATTAATGCCCAATCGCAAAAGCGCTATCAGCAAAATTATGATAAATGGCAGCGCCGCCAGCAAAACTGGCAACATCTGTGGCAGCAATTACAACAGTCACTATCGCCTTCTGATAATAACGATGTACCAGAAAATACAGATACGCACGCTTTGTCTCAGACACTAAAGACGCAAGTTGACGCGCTAAATACACAACTACAGCAGATTGAACGGCAACAAGACAGCGTCGATGAGCGGTTGTCGGAATTACAGCCGCAAGCACACCATCTTCAGCAAAGCCTAATAACGCAGCAGCGCGAGCTGGGTGAGCATGAAAAACGTCATGCGTTATTGGCAGGTGAGTATGAGACCCTGCATCGGATACTGCATCCCAAACCAACCTCAAACGCTCAGCAAAAAACTGCTGCTTTAACGACTGATTCAAAAAATAATGCGGTCAGCGACTATAATAAATTAGCTGTGACCACATTGCGTGAGCAGATTGAGTTAAGCGCAAGAGGGCGAGAGTACGCACCACTACTCGATAGCGTATTGGCGCTGTGGTTAGACAGCCACGTGCTGGCCGCCAATCAAAACCCTCAAGCAATCGCGGATAACAGTCATGAAGAGTCGCAAAAAGTATCTAGCTTATGGCAAGCGCTTGCGCCTCATGTCACAGAGGTATTGACGTATCAAACTGGGCAAAATCAAAGTACCAATAAACAAGATACGTCGGCCATAGAGACAGGGCATAGTTTATGGTTATCTGTTGAGCAAAGTGAGGGTAGCGTAGACCCGTTTATCCAGCCTTTGTCCGATACCGTGGCTGATAAGGTATGGCCTTTATCCGAGCTGATTTCGCAGCCCGCGTTGGCGCTTTGGCAGCAGTGTTATTTGTATGTGGCATCGGCTGATATAAATGACGAACAAAATCTAGACGCGCTTGTGGAAGTCTTAAAAAACCTACCAGCCTCCGCCATTTTGCTAAGCACTGATGGTTGGCTGCTGAGTCGTCAGGGCACGCTGAACCTCAGTAATTTTGCTGGTGCGCAAGATGGTCAAAATGACAGCGGTAATCAGTTCCTCACGCAGCGCTTGCAGCAGCGCACCCGTTTGCAAGCGTTAGAAGAAGCGCTTGATGAGATTGAAACGACCATACAAGATCAGAAAAAAGCCATCGCTGACAGTCAGCGCGACCATAATGCGGTAACGGTCAATGTCGAGGAAACGCGCGCGCAATCTGAGCAACTCATCCGTGACAAGCATCGATACCAGCAGCAACTTACCACGCAGCGCGCTAATGCTGAGCGCTTGCAAGCCGATAACCACCGTCTAAATACTGATAAAGCCGCACTTGAACAAGAGCAACAAGAACTGGTGCAAGAGCAGCAAACGCTTCATCATGAGCAGCAGCACATTCACAATGAGACAGCAGCGCTGACGCCAAAAATAGCGGATGCACGGGCGAGAAGCCAGCAGTTGCAAGCCGAGCGCAGTGAGCTTACCCGCGCGCGTCAAGCAGATGACGACGCTTGGCAAGCCTTGCAGCTTCGTATTCAACAAAGCGAGATGCGTCTAGAACATATCATGAGCAGCCTTGAGCGGGCCACTCAGCAGCAGGATAAGTCACTACAAAGCGAGCAGCGGCTAAAGGCAAGTTATGAGCAGCAGCAAAATAAACTGCCAGCACTACAAGTGGCATTGCAAGACGCACAGACAGCACGCGATACGCAGCAAGCCCTACTAACAGAGCGTGAGACCGCGCTGACGGTACTTAAGCAAAACTATACTCAGCAGCAGACCGCGCTAGATACGCTACAACAGACGCTACAAGATCAGCAAAGTGAGCTCGCCCATCATGCCACTGAGCTGGCACTAAGCGCGGCACGTTTGGATGACGCCAGCAGCCAGACGCATGATGCCTTAGCTGCTTACTATCGTGCAAGTGACAAGTATAAAGCGCCGTCAAACTTACGACAGCCGCCGCAGCAACAAACCAGTGTCTCAAATCTACTGGCGGATTTTATCGCGCATGATCGCCGCGTACGCCCAGATAAAATCGCTGAGCTTGAGAGGGAACACAAAAAGCTTGAGCAGCAATTGGGCAAAATTGGCGCGGTCAATCTGGCGGCAGTGGCAGAATTGGCGGAAGTCAATGAGCGTTTAGAGCCATTGGCGCAGCAGACAGCAGACATTGCGGCGAGTATAGGCACCTTGACGCAGGCGATTGCGTCGATTGATGAAACCACTAAGACATTGTTTATGCAGACGCTCGCTGCCGTCAATAATGAGCTTGCCAGTTTATTTGCCAAAGTTTTTGGTGGCGGGCAAGCAAGTTTGACCTTAAACACGGATGATATGCCAGCTCATATACCCGCTGATCAACATAAATCTGAGCAGTGGCGGGCAGGCCTTACCTTGATGGCACAGCCAAAAGGCAAACGTAACAGTCGCCTTGCTGTGTTATCGGGCGGTGAAAAAACGCTGACGGCACTGAGCCTTATCTTTGCGATATTTAAGCAGCATCCTGCCCCATTTTGTGTGCTTGATGAAGTCGATGCCCCACTTGATGACGCCAACGTTGCCCGCTTTACCAGTTTAATTCACGAGTTAGCAGATGACTTGCAGTTTATCTTTATCAGTCACAATAAGTTGACGATGCAAATTGCTGATGAGCTAAAGGGCATCACCATGCCAAGCGCCGGTGTGTCGACTTTGGTCAGTGTGTCACTTGATGAGGCGGCACGTTACCTTGCTGATTAAGGGCATGGCTGAATCGCACAAATAATTGATCACTGACAGCCCGTGCTAATGGTATAGTTAGGACTGAGGTTGTCATATCACGCAAGTGTGTCGGGCTGACGATAAACGATGACTATATGGTGACGATATGAATTAGCCATGCTAGACTATTGCCATTTATTCCCTCTGGTGTATTCCCTTTTGTCATATATTAGGATGTGTTTCTCATGACCGCTATTCAGTTTATATTGATCGCCATTGCCGCATTTATCGTGCTTGCAGGGCTGTTTATGGTCATTCGTAGCTTTAAGCGCCGTAAAGATGCTGAGGCGGTAGCGGTCAATTATGATAAAAACGGTATCCCCATCATACCGCGTCATGAGCGCAATATCGTCGACCAGCCAGACTTGGATGATACGGTCGCCGGCGAGACGAGTATCGGCCCTGATCGTAGTTATTTGAATGCGGTCGTTGAAGAAGAACCCTTGACCCAAGCGCACACCAATGTCGATGCGCAGTTGACGGCTGGACGCGGTGATGGGAGCGAGGATAGCCATACCAACGAAAATGCCGACTATGCCCGCTGGCAAGATGAGCAGCAGCGTACCGATAATGCTGAGTTTGTAGAAGCCGCTGAGCAGATGCATATCGAGCAAGAGCCTGATGCGTTTTCAAGCTTGGTGTCGGCGACAGACAGTCTGATGCCATCGATTGATACCGCAGAAGAGCCAAGTTTTGACAATAATAGTCCGATACTCGATCAGCATCTGTCAGAGCCTGTTGATGACGCGCAAAACGGCCCATTAATCCATGCCAAAGACAACATCAACATCACCATCTTGCCGCACCAGTATCGTGACCGCCCAGCAGCAGTCATCCGTGGCCGTGATTTGTTGGCATTGATTGATAAATACGGTCTGCGCTATGGGGCGATGAATATGTTCCATCGCTATGAGCAAAAAGACGGCACAGGCATGCTATGGTTTAGCATGATGGGCATCACCGACAGTGGTATTGCGCCGTTTGATCCGCATAGTGTGGCGACCAATACTTATAATGGCGTGGTGGTGTTTTTATCCTTACCGCATCCACAAGCCGTCCGCAGTTTCGATAGTATGATGAGCATTGCTTATATGATGGCAAGCGATTTGGACGCCATTATGCTGGATGAAGAGAACGAGCCAATCACCCCTGAATACAAGCAGCAGCTGCGTAACCAAGTCCGCGACTATGAAGGCTAAGCGCTTGAAGGCTAAGCGCTTAAAGGCCAAGCAAACCAGCATTTAAAAGTGCTTATCCGTTATCTCAAATATCTCAAAGGCAAATAGCGATTGACGTTATTTGCCTTTTTTATGGTTTATATATTTTATAACACGACACTTTATCCACTATAAAATAATTAGAGGGCTACTGGGACAGGTTTTGCGCAGCCTCTGCCGGCGAAGGCACAGTAAGCAAAAAAAACTTATCCCAGTAGCGCATGATAATGCGTGTCCTTATTTTATTTAGGATTAGCGGTAGTTTTTGATAAAATTTCATCCGAGTATTTGTCAAACTTGTTATCATATCGGTATCTTGAACCGTAAAGACGCCGACTATGACTGATCCTATCTTACCGACTGCTGCGCAAAGTAAAACCCCTCAAAAAACACCTGCGCAATCCTCTAATGTCACTGACACACACGACGATATCGTTATCCAAATGCGCGCACTTATCGATGCGATTAAAACGCATAATTATGCGTATTATGTGCTCGACAATCCTACCTTAGAAGACAGCGAATACGATCAATTGCGCTGCTCTTTACTTGAGCTAGAAGAAGCCTATCCAGATTTGGTGCAGCCTGATAGCCCGATCAATCAAGTCGGCGATATGCCACTGTCTGCTTTTACCCAAGTCACCCATGATATCCCGATGCTATCTCTAGGCAATGTCTTTGAATACGATGATCTGCGTGATTTTATGCGCCGCGTCAATGACCGTCTTAGCGTCTCGCAACAGAATCCTGAATATGAGATGGAGCTAAAGCTGGACGGTCTGGCGGTCTCGTTAAAATACGAATATGGCAAGTTGGTGCAAGCGGTCACGCGCGGTGATGGGCAAACGGGGGAGGACATCACCCAAAACGCCAAGACCATTCGCAATCTGCCCTTATGGTTAGCCGCTGCTGCTGATATCGAGCTGCTAGAAGTGCGCGGTGAAGTGCTCATGCCAAAGGCAGGCTTTGATCGTCTCAATCGACTAGCCGAAGAGAGCGAGGGTAAAACCTTTGCCAATCCACGCAATGCCGCCGCTGGGAGCCTACGTCAGCTAGACCCAAGCGTGGCTGCCAGTCGTCCACTCGCATTTTATGGCTATTCGGTCAATCAAGGTCTACCTGAGAGTATCGATACTCAATCAGCAGCGCTCGCATGGTTAACAGACATTGGCTTTACGGTCAGCGCGGTAGAAGTGGTACAAAATCCACGCGCGGCACAAGCCTATTATGAGTCTGTGATTGAGGCGCGTAGCGATCTGCCGTTTGAAATCGATGGGATGGTGATTAAGGTCAATAATTTGGCACTGCAGCAGCAGCTGGGTTTTTTATCTCGGGAGCCACGCTGGGCAACTGCGTATAAATTCCCTGCCGAAACGGTCATGACGCGTCTAAACGATATCGAGTGGCAAGTGGGGCGAACGGGACAAATCACACCCGTCGGTAAGCTTGAGCCAGTAAAAGTGGGCGGCGTCACCGTCAGCAATGTCACCTTGCATAACTTTGGTGAGATTCAGCGTTTAGACGTGCGTGCAGGCGATATGGTCAGCGTTCATCGGGCAGGAGACGTCATTCCCAAAGTCACGCGCGTCTGGCACGATCAGCGTCCAGAGGATTCTGAGCCAGTGACACTGCCATCGACCTGCCCTGTCTGCGACTCGCCTGTGGTCCTGCCAGAAGACGAAGCGCTGGCGCGCTGCAGTGGCGGTCTGTTTTGCCCAGCCCAGCAGACCGAGGCGCTCATTCATTTTGTCTCACGCCGTGCCATGGATATCGACGGGCTCGGCGCAAGCTGGCTGATTAGCTTTTTTGAGCATGGTTTGGTCAAAACGGTCGCAGATATTTACCAGCTGCACAATCATCAGGACGAGCTGATTAACTTTGAAAAATTGGGTGAAAAATCGGTTCAAAACATCATCGATGCTATCGAAGCCAGTAAGCAGACGACACTGGCTCGCTTTATCTATGCGCTTGGTATTCGCGGTGTTGGTGAGGGCACAGCACAGAATTTTGCTCAGCAGTTTGGCGACTTAGATAGCCTCATGGCAGCTAGTATTGAGACCTTGATAAAAACGCCCGATGTCGGAGAAATCACTGCCGAGCTGACCTATAAGTTCTTCCGCGCGCCGCACAATATTGAGGTCATCAACGCATTACGCGAGGCGGGTGTGCATTGGGACAAGGTTGAGCAGGTCGCCTCAGAAGGTCTGCCACTCGATGGGCAAACGTGGGTCATCACGGGTGCGCTCGATAGCATGGCGCGTGATGAAGCCAAAGCCAAACTACAAGCGCTAGGCGCAAAAGTCTCAGGTAGCATCTCCGCCAAAACGACTGCGCTACTGGCAGGGGATAAAGCTGGCTCTAAGCTAACCAAAGCGGAAAAACTTGGTGTAAAAATAGTGGGTGAGGATGAGTTTTTGGCGATGGTTGGGGAGTAGGGTATGAATATTGATGACATGGAAGGTCTGGACGAAGCAACTCGGAAAGAAGTTGAGAAGTTGCTGGCTGTGACGCGTGAGAAAGATGGAGGAGGGTGTTTTGCAGCTGCTCAAGCTACCATTGGAGAGCTCTTAATAAAAAAGAATAAACCTGAAAAAGCTATAAAGGTTTGGTCTAAGGTTAAGCGTTCAGACAATCCAGATCTGTATGTCAAATTACAGGTAAATATTGGAATAGCTTTTAGAGAGTGTGGAAATATCGAAAATGCTTTAAAGTCATGGCGTAATGTAACTCGTTCGGATAATCAGGAAGCTTATGCAAATGCGCAGTTTTATACTGGATTTGCATTAAAAGAAAAAAGTAATAATAGAGAAGCTATAGAAGCTTGGAGTAATATAGAATATTTGGATCATCCGGATCTGTATGCCAAGGCAAAACTTAATATTGGACTTGTATTAATTGATCAACAAGATAGTGAAGGCGCTGTAGTAGCTTGGAAAAGTGTAAATCATTCAGATAGTCCAGAAATATACGCAAGTACACAAATTAATATTGGTAATATATTAAAGGGGAATCATGACAATCAAGGTGCATTGCAGGCATTCTACAATGTTAAACGAGATGATGATGCAATAGCATTTGCTCACGCACAATTTAATATAGGGGCTATATTACAAGAACTAGGCGATAATAATAAAGCAATAGAAATATGGGAAAAAATTATACATTTAGATGACCCAGAAGTGTATGCCAAAGCTCAATTTAACATAGGAGTTACTTTATACAAGAATAATAATAAGGAAGTTGCCTTAGCAATACTGAAAAGTATCAATCATGCAGATAGTGCCAATGTATACGCAAAAGCTCAATACGTAACTGCTAAAATACTAAAAGAGAGAAATAGTTATGGAGATGCGCTTAAAGCACTATGTAGTATAGAGCGGTCTGATGATCCCGAAACCTACGCTAATGCAGAGCTTATTCTTAGTTCTTTATTAGATGAAGTAGGAAATCACACAAGTTCACTAGAAGCACTGCATAGAATTAAACATCAAGATAGTTCTGTAGCTTATTCCTTAGCACAATGGTTGATTGGATCTGATTTTGAAAAAAATGGGAATATAGAGAAAGCGATCGATAGGTGGAGTAATATAAATTATTTAGATAATCCACAAGTATACGCATTTGCTCAATACCAGACTGGACTATTATTAATTCGTGATCACGTATCAAAAAAATACAAAGAGGCTGAACAAGCATTTATTAACGCTGAGTCATCCTATCCCTATGAGGCATATTGCTACAGAAAAATTTGCGAACTAATAAAGGTTCCTGAAACAAAAGATTTTGGTCTAAGCTCTCTGAAATTGTTAAATACAGTATTAGATATAGTTGATATTTTGACTCTAGATTTTAGCAAGTATTCTGATGAAGAAAAGCCTTTCGAGAGAAAGCTCGCTCATTACACGTCGACATATACTTGCAACTTGCTATTAGGTAACGAGCAAAAGGCAACAACTCCGAGCTTGTTCAGACTGAATACAATTAATAATGTTAATGATCCTAGTGAGGGTCAATTGCTTATCAGAAAGCTGAAAGGTATAAAAGATAATAATTTTACTGCATTAGATTTCAATGAAGAATTCCACGCTTTTATAAGCTGTTTCACTTTCAATCATGATAGTCTTAATCAGTTTAGACTTTATGGCAAGCAAGATAACAAAGAAGCTTCTGGAATGAGCTTAGTCTTTAAAAAAGAGTTTTTCCAGTCTCAGAACTTTATAGGAGGACTATCTCATTTATCGGTTGAGAACACTTCAAAAATTATTAAAAATACTTCAACTATAAATGATACGAAACTAGATAACATAAAGGTGCAAGCCTCTGATGATAATGAGATAGTCAAATATTCAGTGATGAGATGCGTTTATTTAGACCCAACATCAGAGTATTTTCATTTAGCACAACGAAATCGTTTAACGTTTTTTCGTGAATTTGGCGAGAAAAGAATAATAAAAAATGGTACAGAGCAGTCTCAAGCTGAATATGAGTGGGGTCTTTATAGAGACTATATGGCAATAATAACTAGCAAATTTGAAACTGCTTATAACAGCCTAAAGACTATCTATACAGAAGTAGAAACAGAAATTAGCAATCTAAAGCTCACTCTTACTAGCTCAATATATAAAGAATTAATCATATTACTGGACGAGATACTCTTACCTTTGAAATATCTCATCAAACATTCAGCATTTCGTGAGGAGCAAGAGTGTAGGATGATTTATATCACTTCGGTTGATAGGCCTGAAGTGACAATGGAGTATGGTAGTTTTCTATATGTCGAGTATAAACCTAGCGTGAAAGAACATCTCGATAAAATCTATATAGCTCCTGCTGCGCTTCAGCACAAACGATACTTCGACCATATTCTAAAAGGTGTTGATGTACCCGTTGAGGTATCAGGGAATGTGTTTCGATAGTTGCCTAAGCACGGAAAATCAGGCAATAATATTTAATTAAGAGTACAGTTTACCTTATCATTAAACCTAACAAAGTTAACAAGACTGATTCAGATAACCCTTACCGATGCTTATAAGATAATAGTTAAAGTTATCAGCAAGATGACTAGCAAAAAGCGAATAAGCAAAACGTAAGGAGCGCGTTATGGCAGATAATAATAATAAATCTGATACCGACACCATAGACACCAGCCACAACCAAAAAGTACAGCATCTCATCGACACGCTACAAGGCGAGCATATCGGTGGGGATGGCAAACGCGCCATCATTTTTCGTATGGTGATGGCCGATCATTTATGCCCGTTTGGCCTCAAGTCATTAGACGCGCTCAAGCATGCAGGCTATGACATTATCGATCGTCATATTACCACCCAAGATGAGAATACATTGGTTAAAGAAACGCTTGGGGTCAAGACCACGCCACAGACCTTTATTGATGGCCAGCGCATTGGCGGAAATGATGATTTGCAGGTATTTTTAGGCAATAGTGAGCCTAAAAAAGAGGATGATAAAACCTACGCGCCTATCATTGCCATATTTTCTGTTACTGCCCTCATGACCTTGGCATTATGCTGGGCATTCTCAATCAGCGTATTATCCATACAAGCGCTCATGTGGTTTGTCGCGCTATCTATGTGTGTATTAGCGATTAAAAAGCTTGAGGATTTGGAAGGGTTTACGACGGGGTTTTTGGGTTATGATTTGCTGGCGCGCCGCATGGTACGTTACGCCTATGTCTATCCGTTTTTAGAAGCGTTTGCAGGGATTGCTATGCTTGCCGATCAACCTTGGCTCAATCCTATTGCGGGTCTAGTCGCGTTTACCATCGGCTTAATCGGTGGCGTATCCGTCATCAAAGCCGTGTATATCGATAAGCGTGAGCTAAAATGTGCGTGCGTCGGCGGCGATAGCAATGTGCCGTTAGGCGCTATCTCCTTAACGGAAAATGTCATGATGTTTGGGATGGGCGGCTACATGCTCGTGCGTGCTTTACTATAATAAATGGGCGTGATCGCTCGCGTAGGATACAGCCCCCAAGTAACATGATCATGCCTATCTTAATATGCCTACGCATCACTGCATATCGGTAGACTCGCTACTCCTGCATTTCACTATGCGCTTTCGCCTCGCTTTTTTTACCGTCAGGTTTAATCTCAATCGGTAGCACCAATCCTTTGGCAAAGTCATCGGACAGCACATAATCGTAGCTACTGGCAGCGACATCAGGCGTGGTATGAATGACAAGCTTCATGTCTTCGCCATCGGTTATCTCATGTGAGACGTAGGTGTCACTGAGTTGATCCAAGGCTTTAGACAGTGCTTCATTACTTGCCATGCTCACCGTCAGATTGTGCTGCGCGGTGGCGTTGCTCACATCGAAATACTCTGCATAATCACGGACGTTTTGGCTGTCGAGCGCGAATGGATACTGATAATTAGCAAGGTCAGCAGGCTTTTCACCACTGGCGACTAGCGACCAGTCCACCGTATGTGACGCTGAGGTTGATGTTGAAGGCTCTGCTGTCGTTACGGCTGGTTCAGCAGCTTGCTCAGCAATCTCAGGCGTTTGAGTATTAGTCTCAGCACTGTTGTCGCAACCAGTCAGCGCCCACACACTGGCAGTCGTGATGATCATCATAGTTATTAGGCGCTTAGTCATCGATATATCCTCTGTATTATCAGTCGTAAACTGTGTCATATATGCTCTATTTTGACAGGTTTCTTTATACTTCTCTAGGCAAAAGCGTTAAGCCCTCTAGGGCGTGTCCTTAATTCAATCGATAGTCCTCTAAATGGACTAAAAATGGCTAAATTTTGCCACACAACGGCAAATAGTTGGTTAATATTTCGATATTATCTACACCATTTTTAAAATGAGAATACGTCCTAGCAAAAACGTACTTTCCTATCATAGCTTTTCCTTATCTACGTTTTTAATGAACACGCATAAAAAAACAGCCACTCTATGATGGCTGCTTTATATTGATGGTGCTTCTTTACCAACTATTGGTTTACTGATGATTGGTTTACTAAATTTGGCAGTTTACTTGGTACTCTTTACCATTCGCCCATTTGATGGCAAAGATGCCTTTGTCACCTTTCATGTGCCATGCGTAGACCGCTTCTGGGTTTGAATCGTTGACATAGCTTGCTACATCACCTTGTACTTCCCCGTTTAAAATGATGGGCTGCTCTGTCCACTTCACTTTAGGTAACGTTGCGTTTAGCATGACTTGTTTTTTATTGATGGATTGTTTTGCCATGATTTTGCTGTCGTCAGTACAAGTATAAGGGGCAGGTGCCATACGATCATACGCGGCATCAGTGACGCTTTCTGAGGCAGGTGTGTCTGATCCGTTTGGTGCCGTAGGGGCGGTAGTTGCACAAGCGCTTAGTAGGGCAAGGGCAGGTAAGGCGGTCGCAATTTTCGACAACGTCTTCATGGCTTTCTCCAAAGATAGCAAAATTATAGTGTATTTGTTTTTAACAATGCGTTAAGCATATAGCGCATATAGTAACGAATACGATTGTTGGAGAATGTTAGAAATTGTTTGTGACGTGTTCGCTGAGTTACTTAACCTCTGAGTAATGTAACGTTATATTTAAGGTATTTTAGGAGACAGTTAAATTTGAATAATAAAGCGAGCAAATAAACCCATGCAAATAAAAAAGCGCCTATCGGTTGTTAGCCGATAGGCGCTTTTTATGGAGCGAGATTCAGACGTTATTACTACTTGGTTTTACGCGGTGGTAGACCTGTGTGCTGAGTCTGAAAGTTACCTTTACTCACGCGCTTTTTGGTATTTTTGCTCGCAGTATTTTTGCCCGTGTTGTTCGACGCATTATTGGTAGCAGAGTTATTACTACGCTTCACTGAGTCATTGCCTAGGCGGCTGTTCTTTTTGCGCGCTGATTGATAGCTGTCTTGCGCGGCATCGCGGCCTTCCAAACTGGCATTAAAAGGTGGAATCAAGCAGCCACGGTTTTTACCAATCAAGTCACTGCGTCCCATGTCTTGCAGCGCTTTACGCAGCATGACCCAGTTTTTTGGATCATGATAGCGCAAAAACGCTTTGTGCAGTTTACGCTGCTTACCAGACTTGACGATGTCCATATCACCTTCACTACGGCTGATTTTATGTAGGGGGTCTTTATGGGTGTGATACATGGTGGTCGCCGTCGCCATCGGACTAGGATAGAAGGCCTGAACTTGGTCGGCGCGGTAGCCGTGGCTTTTGAGCCAAAGGGCGAGATTCATCATGTCTTCATCTTTGGTACCCGGATGGGCGGCGATAAAGTAAGGAATCAGATATTGCTCTTTACCGGCCTCTTGGCTGTACTGCTCAAACATGGCTTTGAATTTATCATAACTGCCCATGCCAGGTTTCATCATTTTTGATAAGACGTTTTCTTCTGAATGTTCAGGCGCAATTTTTAGATAACCGCCAACGTGATGGCTGACCAATTCTTTGACGTATTCAGGATCTTTGACCGCCAAATCGTAACGCAAACCCGAGGCAATCAGGATCTTTTTCACGCCCTTAATGTCACGCGCTTTGCGATACAGCTTGGTCAAATTACTGTGGTCGGTAATCAGGTTTTCGCAGACGTCAGGATAGACACAAGAGGGCTTACGGCAGTTTTTTTCAATGGTCTCGTCTTTACAGTTTAGACGGTACATATTGGCCGTGGGGCCACCAAGATCAGAGATCACGCCAGTAAAGTTTGGCGCGGTATCGCGAATCGCTTCCACTTCACGCAAGATTGAGTCTTCTGAGCGGTTTTGGATAATGCGTCCTTCGTGCTCAGTGATCGAGCAGAAGGTACAACCGCCAAAACAGCCGCGCATGATATTGACCGAAAATTTAATCATGTCATAAGCAGGGATGCGCGCATCGCCATAACTTGGATGCGGCAAGCGGGCATAAGGCAAGTCAAACACATAATCCATCTCTTCTGTCGAGAGTGGAATCGGTGGTGGATTTAGCCAAACATCGATGGAGGTATGTGAGTTACCAGCACCGCTGCTGTGACGTTGCACGAGCGCACGAGCGTTCCCTGGATTGGTCTCAAGATGCAAGATACGGCTAGCATGCGCATACAGTACAGGGTCAGATTTGACGTGCTCGTAGTCAGGTAGACGGATCACTGTTTGCTCGCGTGGCGGCATCTTAAGTTTGTGCTTACGCGCGGTCATCGGCTTATTAAAGCCGCGCATTTGTACCACCTGCGTCTCTTCGTCCACTTGATGAGCGTTGATGACTTTATTGGTCACAGGCTCTGCGACAAAGCCCTGATACTGCGCAGACATCGACTGCCCAACCGGTGAGTCGCTTGTCTTGTCTTGCTCAATGGAGCATTGATCGACGTCTTCTGTCATCACATATGGGTTGATAATTGGGTCAACGCGGCCAACGGTATCCACATCATTGCTCGCGACTTCGGTCATATCTTCTTGCCAATGGCGGCGTGTCGGGGTCAACAGATACGCAGTACCGCGCAGTTTGCTCATTTGCTCAAAGGTATAGCCCTTCGATAGGCCATGTACCACATCGACGATGGCACGCTCAGCGTTACCATATAACAAGACATCAGCACGGGCGTCCATCAAGATACTACGACGGACTTTGTCCGACCAGTAATCATAATGAGCAATACGGCGTAAGCTACCCTCAATACCGCCCAAGATAATGGGCACATCAGGGTAGGCTTCACGGCAGCGCTGGCTGTAGACGATAGCTGCACGATCAGGACGTTTATTGGCCACGTTGCCAGGAGAGTAGGCATCATCGCTACGAATCTTGCGATCAGCGGTATAGCGGTTGATCATACTGTCCATGTTGCCCGCGGTCACGCCATAAGCATAGACAGGTTTGCCAAGCTCCATAAAAGCGTCTTTGCTCTTCCAGTCGGGCTGAGCAATGATACCAACGCGGAAGCCTTGCGACTCTAGTAGGCGACCAATGATGGCCATGCCAAAGCTTGGGTGATCGACATACGCATCGCCTGAGATGATGATGACATCACAGGCATCCCAGCCCAAATCGTCCATCTCTTTGCGGCTCATGGGCAGATAAGGCGCAGGCTCGTAGCAGCTCGCCCAATGTTTGTCGTAATCATAAAGAGGTTTGGTGCCTTGTTTAAAGGCGGTGCGGGCAATGGTATCGGCAGACATGGGCGGACCTGTTGATTAGAAAAAATGTACTAAAAATATAGCCGACATTAACGATTGGGTTAATGCTGGGATTGATGGCTAATTTAAAAGCGCTCATTTTAACATGAATTCGACTCAGGCAGGGATAAGTTATTGATAGCGTAAGATAATCTACAAGAGTACGGTTATGGTTTTTGAGTGCTAAGACGGTGACAGTAAATCTGGTAGATAGGTTTAATCCAACACCATCGTCTAATCCAACACAATCTTTGTACCACTCTTGGTAAAGTTCATCACAAACTGACTTTTAAAATTGCGTACGTTGTTTTCATACGTTAACAAGCTGCGGGTGAACTGATGATAATCGCTCATGTTTTTGGCATTGACCATCAACATAAAATCAAAATCGCCCGATACTTCATAACAGCTCATCACTTGCGATTGGGCATCCATTAAGCGCTCAAACCGATGTTGCATCGACGTATTGGAGCGCTCCATCTCGATCATGACCACTGCCGTCAGCCCGTAACCGACCTTATTGGGATCGACGATTGCGACTTGCTTGGTAATGACCCCACTATTTAACAGGGCTTGAATACGGCGCTGAGCCGTTGCGATAGAGACATGAACCCGTTCTGCCACGGCTTTTAGCGGTAGAGTCGCATCATCCTGTAGTAAATTTAAAATGGCTTTGTCGATATCGTCTAGATGTTGGCTCATAGGTTTCCCTCAAAGAAACGTGCTGATTAGATATGTTGATAGTCATTATCACTATAAATTAAAAAATGATAAATAATTCAGTTATAGAAGATAATTTAATAATTTTAACCAATATTAATGATATATAGAGAAATTATATCTTAGCGCTTCAGTAGAATAGACCATAACAAACAACGCGTCGCTATAAAAAATAACCACTGATTTTTAATAGCCACTCAACACTATGGTGCTTATATGTCCAACTCAACACTAGCTAACGTATTTAATGCCACCACGATGTCACGCTTGCCTTTGCCAGCGATTTGGACAACGGGGAGCGCGCAGCAGCGCACATTAATGTTGGGCGTGGTCCTAGCGGTATTGTCAAACGTATTGTTTGGCGTGCTTTACGCGTATAGCAGTTTTTTAGCGCCCTTGTCAGGCACGCATGTGTTCATCTGGCGTATGCTGGCGATGTGGGCCGTGCTCATGGGTTACTTGTTTATTAATGGTGGCTTGGGTCAACACGTTGATAAGTTAAGAGCCTTGCGCACGGTAAAGCAGTGGGCGTGGCTGCTTTTGCCTACGCCGATATTCTTGAGCCAGTTTTGGTTGTTTATGTGGGCGCCCGTCAATGGTCAAGGCGTGCAAACGGCGATGGGTTATTTTTTATTCCCACTGATGATGGTGGTGTTTGGTTGTGTTTTTTTTGGTGAAAAATTGAGCCGTTTACAGTGGCTTGCCGTCGCATTTGCAGCGTTAGGAGTAGGTAGTGAGATTGTACGCACGCAAAGCGTGTCTTGGGCCACACTGTGGGTATGTGGCACCTATCCTATTTATTATATTCTCCGTAGGCTACAAGGCATCGGTGCCGTGACTGGATTGCTGGTTGATTTGACGGTTTTTGCGCCATTTGCCGTGGCTTATTTATTCCTCTTTGCATCCAGCAGTGTGATGGTAGTAACGGGGTCAGGATTTTTTATTGTGATGCTGATGGGATTGGGCGTGCTCAGTGTCTTAGCCATGAAAACCAACGTGGATGCCAGCCAGATGCTGCCAGTGAACGTTTACGGTATGATGAGTTATGTAGAGCCAGCGCTGTTATTTATCTTGGCAATAACTGTATTGGGCAACCCGTTTGAATCAGCGATGGTTTATAGTTACAGGTTGATCTGGCTGGGCATTGCCTGTTTGATTGCTCACGGTGTGCGTCAATTGTGCGGTGCTCATAAAGGAATGCCCATGAGAAAAATGGTTAAAACGGTGTAAAGCCTTATGAGTAACAGCGATTTAGCAATAAAAAAGGACGATTCAAATGAATGGTGAATCGTCCTTTTTTCATGGCACACTTAAAGGTTCTTTAACCCAAATGCTGTTTAAAGCCGCGCTGCTTATCACGCTCCCAATCACGGTCTTTGAGCGTTTTACGTTTGTCGTGCTGTTTCTTACCCAGTGCCAAGCCAATTTGGCATTTCACGAGTGAGTTTTTCCAATAGCAAGACAAGGGCACGCAAGCGTAGCCTTTTTGATTGACGGCACCGAAGAGCTTTTCAATTTCGCGGCGATTGAGCAGTAACTTACGCGTCCGAATGCTGTCTGGGCTTACATGCGTTGAGCTAGATAGCAGCGGCTGGATATGCGCGCCAAATAAGAAAGCTTCATTATTACGAAAGATGACATACGCTTCGGTAATCGTCATCTTACCGGCGCGAATGGCTTTGACTTCCCAGCCTTGTAACGCTAACCCTGCCTCAAACGTTTCTTCAATGAAGTACTCGTGACGCGCTTTTTTGTTGGCGCAAATTTGGTTGTCAGGCTTTTTTGATTTTTTTGACATAATTTCTCCATAAGGACGGCCCAAAAAATACAGGCACCTTATCTGACTAGTCCTACTGATTCCTCACCCTAACCCCATAAATAGCATTGCCGTATAAAGGGATGATAAGACGGATGAGTCGAACCCACTATTGTAGCAAAGCCTCTGGCAAAAATGTAACTCAGCTGTTAGGACAAATGTAGCAGATAAGTATTAAGTTTGAGCAAAATTTGCTAGCATATGGCCTAATATTACCGAACATATTAGCCAAGCTATGAGCCTTCCTACTTCTTCAAAATTGCACACCAAAATTTTATACCCTGGTACTTTTGACCCCATTACCAATGGTCATGTGGACTTGGTCACACGCGCCACCAAGCTATTCGACGAGGTCGTGATCGCAGTGGCCTCAGGGCATCACAAAAAGCCTTTGTTTAGTTTCGAGGAGCGCGTCGCCTTAGTCGAAACAGTATTTGCTGATTTGCCGCAAGTATCGGTCGTGGGTTTTGAAGGGTTGTTGGTCGATTTTATGCGTGTGCAAGGGGCCACGGCAGTGTTGCGCGGTCTGCGCGCCATGTCCGATTTTGAGTATGAGTTTCAGCTGGCCAATATGAATCGTGAGCTTGATGAAAACTTTGAAGCCGTTTTTTTAACGCCATCTCAGAACTATTCATTTATCTCATCGACCATGATTCGTGAAATTGCCAAACTGGGGGGGGATGTTAATAAATTTGTCCCTCCCTGTGTCTCGCAAGCCTTTGTGGAAAAGTTGAATCTGAAGTAGGTTTATGTGCTGATTATACTGACGACCACCGTTAAAAATTATCCGTTGCGACTGATACGAGTAACACACAAAAGGAGCCAGTTATGGCGCTACTAATCACTGATGAATGTATCAACTGCGATGTCTGCGAGCCTGCTTGCCCCAATGAGGCAATCTCAGAAGGGGATGATATTTATGTCATTGACCCTGATCTGTGTACCGAATGTGTGGGCCATTTTGATGAACCGCAATGTGTGGTGATTTGTCCTGTTGATTGTATTCCTCATGACCCAAACCATGTCGAAACCGAGAGTGATTTGCTTGCCAAATACAAGCGCATTACGGGTCAATAAGTTACTAAAGAAACAGACAGTTGACTCACTTTGAACACGATACAGGGCTGCTGGGACAAATTTTACGCCGCATCTGTCACGCTTGCGAACAGCACATAAGAAAAATTTGCACCAGTAGCACAGCGATATTAGCGTATCGATTGGATTTAGGACTGACTATATATAAAAGTTGATGTAAAAGTGTTTTAGGGACAAAACGATGATGACAGACATACTTCAGTCAATGAGCGACTTTGACCAGCAGCATCTGTGGCACCCATACGCCAGCCTGCCGCCGACCTATTCCAATATCGTGATTGATCACGCCGATGGGATCCATATTGTCACCCAAGGCGGCATCCGCCTGATTGATGGGATGTCATCATGGTGGGCGAGCGTGCATGGCTATAATCATCCAAAACTGAATGCCGCCATTACACAGCAATTGGACAAAATGGCGCATGTGATGTTTGGTGGCCTGACCCATCAGCCCGCTATAGACTTGGGTAAAAAACTGCTCTCAATCGTGCCGGCTGGACTTGACGCCATATTTTATGCCGATAGTGGCAGCATCGCCGTAGAAGTTGCCCTAAAGATGGCGCTGCAATATCAAATAGCCGCCAATCGTCCCAATAAGCAGCAGTTTGCTTCGACGCGTTCAGGCTATTACGGTGATACATGGCACGCGATGAGTATCTGTGATCCTGTTAATGGTATGCATAGCTTGTATGGTAAGCAGTTGCCGATGCAACACTTTGTCCCTGCGCCGCCACTTGGGTTTGAGCGTGCTTTGACAGTAGAGGAGCGCACTGGACTATCTCAGTTCTTTGTAGAGTATGGCGCGCAGCTGGCAGGATTTATTATTGAGCCAATCATTCAAGGCGCAGGCGGCATGCGTTTTTATAGCCCTGACTATTTGCAATTACTGCGTCAACTGTGCGATGAGCACGATGTGCTATTGATTGCGGACGAAATCGCCACCGGTTTTGGCCGTAGTGGCAAACTATTTGCCTGTGAGCATGCTGGTATCAGTCCTGATATTATGACCATTGGAAAGGCACTGACGGGCGGCTACATGACTTTTGCAGCCACGTTATGTACCCGAAAAATTGCCGAGACCATACATAATAGTGACTATCCAGCGCTGATGCATGGCCCTACTTTTATGGGTAACCCTTTGGCCTGTGCAGTTGCGTGTGCGTCGATTGATTTGATTATGTCTTATAATATCGAAGCACGTACCGCTAATATGCAATGCATTATGGAGCAACAACTTGGCGTCGCTGCAACTTTAGAGGGCGTCTTTGAGGTGCGTTGTCTTGGTGCGGTCGCCGTTATCGAGTTAGAAGCCGATGTTGATATGCCCGTGTTTCAGTCTTTATTGATTGAGCACGGTATTTGGGTCAGACCATTTGGTAAACTGGTTTATATTATGCCGCCGTATGTCATTACTGATGATGAACTGATGACTTTATGCCAAGCACTGCTAAAAGTGATACGCATGTATTTAACAAAGCAAGGTCAATGATGAGCGTTTTATTTGTTTCAGGTATCGATACCGAGATTGGCAAAACCTATGCGACAGGCATGCTTGCCCATGCTCTCACTCAGCAAGGCGTGAACGTCATCACGCAAAAGCTGGTGCAAACAGGCGTTTCAATAAATCCAGATAATGGCACCATGAACATTGCTGATGATATTGTGACCCATCGCGAACTGATGGGGATCGATCTGCAGCCGTGTGATCTGAATTTTACCACTTGTCCTTATCGCTATGAGAAGCCCGCCTCACCGCATTTATCTGCCGCCCTTGCTAACGACGTTGTCAATCCTGAGGTGATTACCCACGCTACTAGAGCTTTACAAGTGGATTATGATGTGGTGCTGCTAGAAGGGGCAGGCGGGCTACTGGTGCCGATAACGGAGCAATTGTTAACCTTGGATTATATTGCGACTCAAGGATATCCTGTAATCTTGGTCACCTCAGGGCGTTTGGGCAGTATCAATCATACGTTACTCAGTTTGGAGGCCATAAAATCGCGCGGCCTCACTGTGCATAGCGTCATCTACAACCATATTCATGATGTCGACTTTAATGTTAATACAGACATTGAAATTGCCACCAGTACCATGGAATTTTTACAAAATTATTTAGACCAGCATTATCCAAAGACGCAGTGGTTGACATTGGCTAAGCAGATGAATGATGCTTCGAACGATATTGACTTATCTTTGCCAAAAGATTTTATTTAAATTTTTCTAACGCGTTTCTAATACATTTGTACGTATACTAAAAATAAACCAAAAAGAGATTCCCAGCAAAGCGTGAGGTTTGCTATACTAGCGCGCTTGGTAGACTAGGCAATCGCCGCTGCACACTGGCAACAGACGAGCAGGGGAGGAAAGTCCGGGCTACATAGGGCAGCGTGCCAGCTAACGGCTGGGCAGGGTAACCTGACGACCAGTGCAGCAGAGAGGAGACCGCCTTTGGCTTATTTGATTGTCGCAAGACGTCAATGTCATCGGTAAGGGTGAAAGGGTGCGGTAAGAGCGCACCGCGTGGCTGGTAACAGTTCACGGCATGGTAAACTCCACGCGTAGCAAGACCAAATAGGCATCGGCATGGCGCGGCCCGCGTTCGATGCGGGTAGGTTGCTTGAGCGTATTAGCGATGATACGCCTAGAGGAATGATTGTCCACGACAGAACCCGGCTTATCGGTTTACCAAACCTTTTTATTGTTCGTGATATGAATATTTGCGCTTAATTTGAATAAAATTCATATTTTTTGCAAAAAATGCTAACTAGGGGTTGACGACTGTCACCTGTATCGGCATAATACCGATCCTTAAATGGCGATGTAGCTCAGCTGGTTAGAGCGCATGACTCATAATCGTGAGGTCAAGAGTTCAAGTCTCTTCATCGCCACCATTTATAGTAAGACTGCAGTATTTAAAAAGCCAATCCTTTGTGATTGGTTTTTTTTTTGCCTAAAATAAATGAGTGTCACAATGGTTGCTATGCGTTACTAATGTGTTAAATACTCTCTGCCCACAGTCAAGCCATGGTTACTTCATTGGTAAATCCCCTCACTGCTAATAAAATCGCCTTACTTTATAGTGGAAAACTGCTAGAATAGCCTTTAGTTTTATTATTCTATCACCCTTAATTTAGTAGGCGCTTTGTGACTGCATTAGCCAATATTCGTAACTTTTCAATCATTGCCCACATTGATCATGGCAAGTCGACGCTTGCTGATCGTTTTATTCAAATGTGCGGTGCCTTGCAAGATCGTGAGATGCAGGCGCAAGTACTTGACTCCATGGATATTGAGCGTGAGCGCGGTATCACTATCAAAGCGCAGTCGGTCACTTTATTTTATGATCATCCTAATGGTGAGCGTTATCAGCTGAACTTTATCGATACCCCAGGACACGTCGATTTCTCTTATGAAGTGTCGCGCTCATTAGCCGCTTGTGAAGGCGCACTTTTGGTCGTTGATGCCGCGCAAGGCGTAGAAGCGCAGTCTGTGGCCAACTGCTATACGGCTGTTGATCAGGGTCTAGAGGTCATGGCGGTGTTAAATAAGATCGATTTGCCACAAGTCGAGCCTGAGCGTGTTATTCAAGAAATTGAAGACATCATTGGGATTGACGCGGTTGATGCGCCGCGAGTCTCTGCCAAGTCGGGTTTGGGCGTTGATAAGCTGTTAGAAGCGCTGGTCGAGTTTATTCCAGCACCAACGGGTGACCGCGACGCGCCACTACAAGCGCTAATTATTGATTCATGGTTTGATAGTTATCTAGGCGTGGTCTCTTTAGTACGCGTGCGCCAAGGAACGGTAAAAAAAGGCGATAAGATTTATATCAAATCGACCGGCGATGCCCATCCAGTCAGCTCTATCGGTGTGTTTACCCCAAAGCCCTTAGACACGGGTATTTTAGAAGCAGGTGAAGTAGGCTTTGTTATCGCTGGTATCAAAGACATTGCTGGCGCACCAGTTGGTGATACCATTACTCATTCCAAAACGCCTGATGTCGAGCGTATTCCTGGTTTTAAACAGATTACCCCGCAAGTCTATGCAGGTATGTTCCCAGTAGATGCCAATGACTTCGAAAAATTCCGTGAAGCACTACAGAAATTACAGATTAACGATGCTTCGTTATTTTTTGAACCGGATACCTCTGATGCGTTGGGCTTTGGCTTTCGCTGTGGCTTCTTAGGTATGCTGCATATGGAGATTATCCAAGAGCGCTTAGAGCGCGAATATGACTTGGATTTAATCACCACCGCACCCTCAGTGATCTATGAGATTGAAAAGAAAGACGGCGAAGTGATTTATGTGGATAATCCGTCGAGATTGCCTGAGCCTAATAATATCGAAGAGTTCCGCGAGCCGATTGCCCGTTGTCAGATTTTGGTGCCGCAAGACTACTTGGGCAATGTCATGACCTTGTGTATCGAGCGTCGCGGTGTACAAGTAGACATGCGCTTTATGGGCAAGCAAGTCCAAGTGATCTTTGATGTTCCGATGGGTGAAGTGGTCATGGACTTCTTTGACCGTCTAAAGTCGGTCTCTCGTGGGTTTGCCTCACTAGATTATAACTTTGAGCGTTATCAAGTTGATAAACTGGTCAAAGTAGATGTCTTGATCAATGGCGATAAAGTGGATGCGCTAGCGATGATTGTGCACCAAGACCAAGCGCGTTTCCGTGGCAATCAGCTAGTGACCAAGATGAAAGAGTTGATTCCGCGTCAGATGTTCGATGTCGCCATTCAAGCAGCGATTGGTAGCCAGATTATTGGTCGTAGTACGGTCAAAGCCATGCGCAAAGATGTTTTAGCCAAGTGTTATGGTGGCGATGTCTCACGTAAGAAAAAGCTGTTGTCTAAGCAAAAAGCGGGCAAGAAACGTATGAAGCAAGTGGGGAACGTAGAAATCCCGCAAGAAGCCTTCTTAGCGGTGTTACAAGTGGATAGTTAGTATTTGTCTCTATCTTATTTGATTTTTGCACATAATACGTCAAGTGTGGTTGGTCTTATCGTCAAAGCTGTGAGATAAGCCGCTCGTTAATAGGCAATTTGGTATGGATTTTGATTTTAATTTAATTTTAGTGCCGTTGACTATAGGCTTAGGGATTGTTTGGCTATTAGATAAGTTGGCGCTCAAACAGCGTAAAACTCGCGGCCGTGGTCATGAAAGTTTACTGGTACGCTGGGCTTATGACTTTTTCCCCGTACTGGCCATCGTATTAATAGTGCGCTCATTTTTGATTGAGCCTTTTAATATTCCTTCATCTTCTATGGTGCCGACTTTATATACTGGCGATTTTATTGCGGTTAATAAGTACGCCTATGGCGTGCGACTACCGCTGACGTATAATAAGGTTTTGGATACGGGCGAACCTGAACATGGTGATGTGGCCGTATTCCGTTATCCTGAAAATCCGAGTATTTATTATATCAAGCGTGTGATTGGTTTGCCTGGCGATACTGTCAGCTATGATCAAGGCACACTGGCGATCAATGATGTGCCAGTTGAGACTAAACCGGTAACTTTTGCAGCAAATACTGAATTGACCTCACAGCTTTATTTACCAGGTCAAATTGGCCCAGGACAAGTGCTTACAGAAGAAAGCGCTGCCGCGCTGGGGCAGCAAGAAGAGAAAGAAGCGAGGTACTTTGAAGAGACGCAAGGTGACAACAAGCATCTGGTGCGCTACTTAGATAGTATGAATAGCTCGCAGTACGCGCCGTTTTTACAACAGCAATCGCCAGAAGTGGTGATTTCAGAAGGGACGAGTTGGCGCATTCGTGTGCCAGAAGGCCAGTATTTTGTCATGGGTGATAACCGTGATCGCAGTGCCGATGGTCGTTTCTGGGGCTTTGTGCCTGATGAGAATTTGGCTGGTAAGGCGGTATATATTTGGATGCATAAACCACCTGGGCTAAATTTACCGACCTTTACCCGTAATGGCACGATTGATTAAGTGTATAAGAAGCTCTATTGGTTGAGTTAACGATAATAATTTTGTGCTAATATTGTTGCTGTTTAATCAAAGATTACCTAGCACCTAGGTATCCAAAAACAGTCATTTACCAGTAGAGAGAGACTATAATGCAGCAATTATCTGGTTTGTCCACGCAGCGTGGTGCTAGTGTGACGAGCATCGTTTTAATCATTATCGTTTTGGGTGTTGCTGCCAAATTAATCATTGCTATCGTACCGGCTCAGATTGGCGATTATCAATTGAGCAAGACCTTAAGCGCCCAGCTTAAAGAGTCAAATAAAAACAATGAGACGGCCAAGCAGTTCGTTGAACGGGTCAATAAGCAGTTATCTATCAATGGTGACTATGACACCAAGGCAGAAGACGTCTTTACTTTTACTGATAAAAAAACGGGACAATTGGCGATTCATAAACAGTACGCCGTCACCAATACCTTTTTTGGCAATGTTGATATCGTCAATCGTTTTGAAGGTGACATCGAGATGGCAACAGCAGAATAACGAAAGAGAGCGTTCATTTTTTTCGTAACCAACCACTAACTACGATTACTTATTAAACCAGTAAAACAGAAGGGATAACCATAAGCCTCGCATGAAACCAACTTCGCAGCACTCCCAAGCGGTTCCTACTTCCCAAAAAAATAGCACGTCTGTCGATACGCTTGTTAGCGCAGAATTTATTCAGCGTTTAACGGTATTAACACGCAAGTTAGGCTATGTGTTTAATGATGTGAGTCTCCCAAAACTTGCATTGACACACCGCTCATTTGATAGCAAAAAAAACTATGAGCGCTTAGAGTTTTTGGGAGATGCGCTTTTAGGGATGATTGTGGGTGAAGCTTTATACCATCGTTATCCTAGCCAAAATGAAGGGCGGCTCACTCGCATGCGCGCGACTTTGGTGCGTCAGGAGTCATTGGTTATTATTGCCCAAAACCTCGAGCTTTCTAACCACCTCATATTGGGGATAGGGGAGCGCAAGGGCGGTGGTCGCAATCGTGCCTCTATATTGGCGGACGCTGTGGAGTCGTTAATCGGAGCGATCTATTTAGACAGCCAAGATATGGAGATTACGCGTCACTGTGTGCTCTCATGGTACGGGGATTTAATTGATAGCGTGAATGATCAAAAAGCATTAAAAGATGCCAAGAGTCGACTGCAAGAATGGCTACAATCTAAGCAGTTTGATTTGCCCCATTATGAGCTGATGGAAACGCGTGGTAACGCGCCGCATCAAATTTTTGTCGTACGTTGCCATGTTAATATCAATAACTGCCCTGACATTACTGAATCTGGTGAGAGCCGCCGCATCGCCGAACAAAAAGCGGCAGAGCTTATGATCAATCAATTACACAAACTGCCAGGTTCAGCCAAAAAGCGCTCTTAATGGGTATGAATTTGGCGGCAAACCTCACTTTACATTTACGATATCTTTCTAAGTGGTTTTTACTTTAGTAAGCACTTATTCTATTTATATTAAATGTTACTTATTTTAAAACCTCAAATATTTCCCAGCCGATAACGATGTCATTTTTTTAGTGCGGATATACCCAATCCACTATGAAGTGCCGTTTGGCTGGTTATAAACTCTACAGGATTAACCTATGAGCAATCGTACTGATGTGCCATCAAATAATGAAGACAGTACCAACGATATGATCAACAACACAGAGACGCATCCAAACCAAGATGACGCGACTCTAACGAATGCTGCTCTAACGAATAAGAGTATCGATCAGTCAGAAGATATATCGCTAGAAAATGACATGGCAATTGAAGAGTTCTTTGCCCCAAGCGGTCATACGCGTATGGCTGATGATTTTAAGTCTGGCTATGTTGCCATTGTTGGGCGACCAAACGTTGGCAAGTCGACTTTGATGAATCACTTACTGGGTCAAAAGCTATCTATCACTTCACGTAAACCGCAAACGACTCGTCATCGTATCCATGGTATTTTGTCAAACCATGAGATGCAGGCTGTGTTTGTTGATACACCTGGTATCCACCGTAATGAAGTGCGAGCTATTAATGAGCGCATGAATAAAGCCGCCGTATCAGCCCTAGTAGACGTGGATTTGGTGTTGTTCGTTGTCGACTCAGATCAGTGGCGTGATGATGATTTACTAACGTTACAAAAGCTTGGCGATACTGACTTAACCGTGGTGCTGGTGATTAATAAATCAGATACCTTAAAAGATAAAGGCAGCGTATTGCCGCTGATTGAGACCTTTAACGACAGTTTTGACTTTGCCGATATCGTGCCAGTATCTGCGTTAAAAAACCAAAACCTCGATCGCCTGCAAGAGGTGATTGCGTCTCATCTACCAGTTGCGGCACCTATCTACGATACCGAACAGATCACTGATCGCTCAGAGCGTTTCTTGGCCAGTGAGATCATCCGCGAAAAAATCATGCGTAGTGCCGGTGATGAAGTGCCCTATGATTTAACGGTACAGATTGATGCGTTCAAGGATGAGCCTGCCCATACTGATCCAAAAACAGGTCGTCCACGTAAGGCTTGTACGTTTATTGACGCGACTATTTACGTCGAGCGCAGTGGTCAAAAAGCCATCGTCATTGGTGATAAAGGCCAGCGTATTAAACAAGTCGGGATGGACGCTCGTAAAGATATGGAACAACTTTTCGATAAAAAAATCATGCTAACACTGTGGGTGAAAGTGAAGCGCGGTTGGTCTGATGACGAACGTGCCTTGACCAGTCTAGGATACTGATAGCGATTGAATAACCGCCTTTTTACGATCGTATAAAGGCTCGGTGCTGAGGTAATAAAAAATGCGTAATGAAGCGTTAGTCGGTTATTTATTACATCAGCGCCCCTACCAAGAAAAGCGTGCCTTGTATTATCTTTTTTCTCAGCAGCATGGTGTGATACATGGCGTGGGAAAAAAGGGCGCACCACTGTTTATGCCTTTACAGCTCTTTGCCACGGGTCAACGTGATTTAAAGACATTCAGCCAAATTGGTGTCGCATCACAAACGACTACCCAAACAGATGAGACGCAAAAAGACAGTGTGCCTTACATATTAGGGGCGGTATTAAGCGCTAGGCCTTATGAAAATATTACTGGTCAGCAGCAGTACTCAGCGTTGTATTTGAATGAAATATTATGGCGCCTGCTACCTACTGAAGACCCAATGCCAGTATTGTGGCAGCATTATGAGAACAGTCTACGACAACTTAGGCAGCCTTTAAGCGCCAATGAGTTGCGGTTGTGTTTACGGCAGTTTGAGCATCATTTATTTAACGAGCTGGGTTTTACGCTCACGCTCACGCATGACAGTGCTGAGGATGTTATTGCTCCCGATTGTTGTTATCGTTTTTTGCCTGACGTGGGCTTAGTACCTGTCTTTCAGAATAATAGACAGTCTGAGCATTTAGAGAGTGCTACTGGACAAACGGTTCTGATGGGTACTGACATTATCCAGATGGCTAAATTGGGCATTACTGAAGCCACGTTAAATCACTGGTCAAAACTACATCGACAGCTGATTGATCATTTGCTCGAGTATCAACCGCTACAAAGTCGTTTGCTATGGCAGCAGCAGCAGCGTTATCAACAGTAAAGAGGGTATTTGCGTAGTAGCACCGCTGTTAAATTAAGGTCATGTGAAATAGTACCTTTTTATCATTACATATAAGTCAACTGAGTATCGTTATCAAAAGGATTTCTTATGACCCTCTCTTCGTTATCTCTATCGGAAAAGACCTCACGAAAACCTTTATTAGGGGTGAATATTGACCATGTAGCCACTTTGCGTCAAGCACGCGGGGTCAACTATCCCAGTCCTTTGGATGCTGCTTTACTCTGTGAGCAGGCAGGTGCAGATGGCATCACCATACACTTGCGCGAAGATCGCCGTCATATTCAAGATTCAGATGTGTATGAGATAGCGGCGCAGTTGACCACCAGAATGAATCTAGAGATGGCGGCAACCAATGAGATGCTGGCAATTGCTAATAAAGTAAAACCATTTTGGGTGTGCTTAGTCCCTGAAAAGCGTGCAGAGCTGACGACAGAAGGCGGGCTTGATGTGGCAGGGCAGGTAACTTGGTTAACAGAATATATTAGCCAGTTACAAGCTGCAGGCAGTAAAGTGTCTTTGTTTATTGATCCTGAAGAAACACAAATTGCTGCCGCCGTAGATTGCGGCGCAGATGCTATTGAGTTGCACACAGGCGCTTATGCAGAGGCGGGCTTGGCAGGCAACATAGACGTGCAAAATGCTGAGCTAAAACGAATCAAACAAGCCGTCGTCACTGCCCAACGTATCAATAATAAACTTTTAATTAACGCCGGTCATGGTCTGACACGTGATAATGTCAGGGCTATTGCGCAAATTGAAGGCATTTATGAGTTAAACATCGGTCATGCGCTCATTGCAGATGCTATATTCGTGGGGATCGAGCAAGCGGTCATTATGATGAAAAGTGCGATGTACAAAGATAGCTAAAATATAATACGTGCCAATCTTACTATTTATCACATTGCGTGGGATGGTTTTCGTTAAGTTTTTGCGTAAGCTTGCCCGATTGACTAAAAGATATTAAATACATTGCGCTATTATAAGCCACGATTGGACAGTATTTGATATGGCCGAAGTGCCCTCGCGGTTTGCCACTATCACCCCAAAATTTGATGTAGTGACGCCTGCCTCCTACGCGCAAACTTAGCTTCGCGTATTTAGGGTTCAAAGTGCGTTGCCTTATTAAAAGATCTGTTTGAGCATCAAAATTTTTATTGTCGTTTTTGTCTATAAACAATAAAAGTGTCTTATCGCTGTCTCTGTGGCAGCGCCCGCCTGCGTTAGACAGACAAACAATGATATTCTGTCTTCTGATATAACTCTCCGTTTTTGCCAAGGTAAGTGAGTTTTCTACCTGATTTTTAATACGTTTGGCTTCCATACGCGCTAACTGTGTACGAATAGCGGGAGCTGCAATCGTCATTATAATCGCCAATACCGCTATGGTGACAATCAGCTCAACCAAGGTAAAACCTTGCTTTCCTTTATACCTATAAGCGCTTTTGTCTACTGAGAGAATTTGGCTCACTGTAAAATGATAGCGAAAGCCCCGATAGACCTGAGTCCTACATTGCCAAAGTCTGTGACGAACCAAACCACTCTTACCTAAAGTTAATGTGAGCAAGATAGAGGTAGAGAGTTTTCTATCACTTAACGATGTCTTATCAAACGGGGTCATAAGGTTTTATTACCTATGAGAAGGAGTTTGGTGCCATACAATAGAGCAAGCTCATTTTTTAGCGTTGTCTCTCTAGTTATCTTTTCATCTAAACATTTTGAAATAGACTTGTAAGGACATAGCAATGTGTAGATCTAAAGAAAAAAACAACTAGGCTATAGGGTGAAATAATGTTGACTGATCTAATATAAACAGAATATATGTCTACTGTCAAAAAATGTTTCAATTAGTGAAGGAAAGGTTTTAGTAATAGAGAAAAATTACTAACTATATTAAAATAAGCGCAGACAATAGATAGTGTTAAGATTGCTATCTTTTGTGAACTGACATACAAAAGATAAAAAGCGTAAGGTGTGTTAGTTCTAGGTAACTTCAGCAGGTTATTGTGTTTTAGTTACAACATTATCGTGTAATAATGTGTAGCTCGTTAACGAAAAAAGTTGTAAACTGAATTGATAATCGCTAAGCTACTTCTTAATTGGTTTTGCTTTGTAACTTAAAATGCGTAAAAGATGTCTACTTTAGAATATCTTGAAAATCGGTTTTGCTTCACGCATCACTAAAATTATCCTTTGGAGGAAGTCCATGAAATTGAATAAAATTGCTCTAGCTTTGGTTGCCGTAACGGCTGCTCCTTTAGCAGCGAATGCTGGTGTTACTATTAGCCCACTATTATTAGGTTATCACTACAGCGAAGGCGCTGATGATGATCAAGCTGAATTACTAGAAAATTACAATGGCCAAGGCGATAGTTACTATAAAGAAGATGGTTTATACACTGGTGCAGCGTTAGGTATCGAACTTACTCCTTCTACTCAGTTCCAAGTGGAGTATGGTGTATCAAACACTGATGCTATCCGCCAAGACGGTTCTGATAATTTCGACGCAGAACAAGAAATGATCTCTGGTAACTTCTTAATTGGTACCGAAGAGTTCACTGGTTATACTGATAGCGCTCTTAAGCCATATGTATTAGTTGGTGCTGGCCAATCTAAACTTGAGATTAAAGACTCTTCAGGTGACAAAGTTAGTGGCACTAAAGATACTATCGGTAACCTAGGTCTAGGTGCTATGTATCGCATCAACGACGCGCTAAGCCTACGTGGTGAAGCTCGTGCGATCCATAACTTTGATAACAACTGGTGGGAAGGCATGGCCTTGGCCGGTCTAGAAGTTGTACTAGGTGGCCATTTAGCGCCTACGGTCGCAGTACCACCAATGCAAGAGCCAGTAGTTGACACTACGCCAGTAGTGGTTGTTGAGTCTGATCTTGATTCTGACGGTGATGGCGTACCTGATAGCATCGATGCATGCCCAGGCACTCCAATGAATGTGGTTGTTGATGAGCGCGGTTGCCCAGTACCAGTAGATATTACTGATGAGCTGAAAATGGAACTACGTGTGTTCTTTGATAACGACAAATCAGCTATCAAAAACCAATATAAGCCTGAAATCGCTAAAGTAGCAGAGAAGATGCGCGAGTATCCTAACTCTACCGCACGTATCGAAGGTCATGCTTCTAAAACTGGTCCTTCAGCACGTTACAACCAACGTCTGTCTGAAGCTCGTGCCGTTGCCGTTAAATCTATGCTAACTAACGAATTCGGTATTGCTCCAAACCGTCTATCAACAGTTGGTTATGGTTATGACAACCCAATCGCGCCAAACGACACTGAAGAAGGCCGTGCTATGAACCGTCGTGTTTATGCCATCATCACTGGTGACAAAACAATGACTGTTGAACAAACTAAAGACATGGTTGTTCAGTAAGTAATAGCCAATTGGTTATGTAGTCAAACATGAAGTTACAAAAAAAGCTGCCCATTGGGTGGCTTTTTTTATTTATGTATTGATATAAGCAAGTTATTACATAAATTTATGAAGCAATAATGTTATACTAGCTGCCCAAACATTCTGTAAACTGACAGAATGTACTTTAGCATAGCTATCTGTATGATGAATTTATCAGTGTAGATACTTGATTATATTGAAGTTGTTTGATTAACTGCCCTATTGTGCCGTTGTCAAATTTAGGTATTCAACGTCTAACTGATTTATGATAAAAGTTTATCCAGCGGCGCTTACTGCTACTGCATTTTTTTAAGACGAAACGAGCATTTTATATGGCGAACGATATCAAACACCTGCGTAACATTGCAATTATTGCCCACGTTGACCACGGTAAAACAACTTTGGTTGATAAGTTATTACATCAGTCTGGTACTTTTGGCGACCGTGCAAACATTGCTGAACGTGCAATGGATTCAGGCGATATTGAGCAAGAACGTGGTATTACTATTTTGGCTAAAAACACAGCCATCCGCTGGACAGACCAAACTTCAGAAACTGAATACCGTATCAATATCGTCGATACCCCAGGTCACGCCGATTTCGGTGGTGAAGTTGAGCGTGTTATGTCGATGGTTGACTGCGTACTTCTAGTGGTTGATGCGGTTGATGGTCCAATGCCTCAAACTCGTTTTGTCACGCAAAAAGCATTCGAGCAAGGCCTAAAGCCGATTGTGGTTATCAATAAAATTGACCGTCCGGGCTCACGTCCTGATTGGGTCATGGATCAAATTTTTGATTTGTTTGACAACCTAGGGGCCACAGATGAGCAGTTGGATTTCCCAGTTGTTTATGCCTCAGCATTGAATGGTATTGCAGGTCTAGAAGCCGATGATTTAGCTGATGACATGACACCACTTTTCAAAACTATTGTCGATGTTGTACAGCCTCCACAGGTTGATGCAGATGCGCCATTCCGTATGCAAATCTCAAGCCTCGACTACAATAGCTTTGTCGGCGTTATTGGTATTGGTCGTATTCAGCGCGGTAAGGTTAAAACCAATACGCAAGTTACTGTCATTGATAAGCATGGCAAAACGCGTAATGGTCGTATCCTAAAAATCATGGGCTATCATGGTCTGGATCGTATCGAAGTAGAAGATGCACAAGCGGGCGACATCGTTTGTATCACAGGTATTGATGCGCTTAATATCTCAGATACTATCTGTGATCCTAATCACGTTGAAGCATTACCAGCGCTAACGGTTGATGAGCCAACTGTCTCTATGAACTTCCAAGTCAATAACTCACCTTTTGCTGGTCGTGATGGTAAGTTTGTGACTTCACGTAATATTCGTGAACGTCTTGAGCGTGAGTTGATTCATAACGTGGCGTTGCGTGTAGAAGACACAGAATCTCCTGATAAATTTAAAGTATCAGGTCGCGGTGAGCTTCATTTGTCTGTACTTATTGAAAACATGCGCCGTGAAGGTTTTGAGCTGGGTGTTTCAGGTCCAGAAGTTATTGTCAAAGAAGTTGATGGTAAGCTGCAAGAACCATATGAAAATGTTGTCTTTGATATCGAAGAAGAGCATCAAGGTTCTATCATGGAGCAGGTTGGTCTACGCAAAGGCGAGATGACTAACATGGAGCTGGATGGCAAAGGTCGTATGCGTATTGAGGCTACGATGCCAGCACGTGGTCTGATTGGTTTCCGCTCAGAGTTTTTGACGCTGACTTCAGGTAGTGGCATCATGACGTCAAGCTTCTCACATTACGGTCCGCAAAAGATCGGTGATGTGGGTGGCCGCTCTAACGGTGTATTGGTTTCTATGGCCAATGGTACTTGCCTAGGCTTTGCCCTGTTTAACCTACAAAAACGCGGTAAATTATTTGCTGAGCCACAGCTTGAAGTTTACGAGGGTATGATTGTTGGCCTGAACTCGCGTAACGATGATATGACGGTCAACCCAACGACTGCTAAACAGTTGACCAACGTACGTGCTAGTGGTACTGATGAAGCGTTGACGTTGACGCCAGCTGTCAAGTTCACTCTTGAGCAGGCGCTTGAATTCATTCAAGACGATGAGCTCGTGGAAGTAACGCCAAAAGCCATACGTATCCGCAAACGCTATTTGACCGAAAGTGAGCGTAAGCGTCATGGTCGTAGTAAAAAAGGTGCTTAATAGTTTGGCTTAATAAGAGTCAAGCAACAAAAAAAGGCTAACGCGATGTTAGCCTTTTTTTATTGTCGATTGATAAAGTTGCAGCTTTTAAATCATACGTACCGTTTAAAAACTTCTAAAAGAGCAAACCGCTTACGGAGTGACTACCACATAATCATTGGTGTTAATCAAAATCTCTGATGGTTGGTCAACAACGATACGTACCACATTATCATTAGTGGCTTGTGATTTATAATAATTGTCTTCGGCAACAGTGCAACCTAGACAACGGCCCATCGCATCCCAAGGCTCAACAAATAATTTCTGCTGCGCCTGATCGGCATTACCCCCGATAAGCGAGAAGGGTAGACTGACAAGATAGGCGGCAGTACCAGCAACGGCATTGACAAGTTGTAGCGGCTTACCTACAACCGTATCCACCACCATAGTCTCATACGAAGGACCAAAGTCTGTTTCATCAATTTCTATGGCTGCCAAAGCAGGCTGCATACTGGCGGCCAATAAACTTAAACTTGCAGCTACAGTAAAAACTTGCTGTTTAACTGAGCGTTGGTTCTTGGCTTTAACCGTCATAACGATGTCCTAAAATTCATAATGGGTATGATTACTGACTGCTGCCGTTGCTATGCACAAACAGTATAAAAATAATAGGTAGACTGAATATTACAGGCAACCAAAAAAGCTGCACGACTTATGTAGCTGTTAGCCCTATTAAAGCAAGATGTACGTGAATAAGCAACAAAAATGCGTACCATGTAGCGAGCGTAGTAAAAAAGTTAGAACGTTTAAACGGAAGTATTTAGTTGTTATGGTCAATACTGAATAAAATGAATACACGATATTATGCTGCGCGACTGGTTCAACTTTTTCTGGCTTTTTGTGTCTACGCCGACAGAGGCTACAAAAAATTTATTCCAGCCCCGTGTATCTCTTTTATATTAATCTGACTATATAACAGACTACCCATGTTTAGGGTGCCATAGACATACATTGCTAAAACAGTCTTTAGATGAGTGGTTGACAGTTGGCACAGTAAACACTAGCGCGGCCATTTAGCTTGATGTTCTCAAGTACCGTACTACAATGCGGACAAGTCTCACCTTGCTTGCCGTAAACGTTTAATGTCTGTTGAAAATACCCCGTTTGGCCACTTGCCACCGTGAAGTCTCGTAGGGTTGACCCTCCAAGCTCTATGGCTTTTTGTAAGATTGCCTTAATATGGGCAACCAACACAGTGAGCTGATCGTAAGACAGGTGATGGGCAGGGGTAGCAGGATGGATCCCTGACAGATACAAACTTTCGGTCGCATAAATATTCCCAACCCCAACCACAATTTGTTGTTCCATAATGACAGATTTAATGGGGCGGGTAATGGGCTGTGGTTTCTTTAACTTGGTTTTACGGGCTGTTTTATCAGTCTCGTCTATATCAGCTGTATTTGTGCGTTGGATGAACTGATATAAATAGTCTGCAGTAAACTCATCCGCCAGTGGTTCGGGGCCTAGATGATCTAACAGATTCGTCCCATAATCCTTATACCATAAAACTGAGCCAAAACGTCTGGGATCATAATAGTGTAGCTGCGACTTTGTGTCATCCACGTCACTAAACACTATCACCAAATGGTCGTGTTTACGTGTATCAGTACCGTCACTGTGTTGCTGTAAGCTACCTGACATTCCTAAATGCACTAGGAGCTGACGCGGTAACAATGTTCCTGCTTGCGTAGCAGAGCTGCCATCGTTAGGTGCTAATGGCAGAAAATTCAGTATTAAATACTTCGCTCGACGCTCAACGCTGTCTAATGTGTAATGAACCAAACTATCCAAGTCATCGGGCATAGACCAGCGTAGCTTTGGTTGAAATACTTTTACATCGATGACGCGTTGCCCTAACAATGGTGCAAGGCTTGTCTTAGTGGTTTCTACTTCTGGTAATTCAGGCATGGTGTTTTTATAAGAACTCTATTTTAAATAAATGTAGGTTAAGGCAGGGCTACTTAGGCGACAGCGCGCCGTGCATGTAAGATACCGTGCTGTTGCTCCAGTTTGGCGAGAAGTTTAGATAAATGTGCCAATCCTGAAACTTCGATATGAAATTTTAAAAAGGCGATATTATCATCATTGCTCAGTGTCTCAACTTGACGAATATTCACGTTTTCTTTGTCAATAATCTGTGTCAAATCACGTAATAATCCTCGTCTATCATAGGCTTCTACGTGTATATCAACCGGTTGATAGCGGCCAGATTGAACCCGCCAAGCCGCCTCTATTTCGCGCTCAGGGTCACGCTCTATAAGGCGTAAGTACTCAGGGCAACCACGATTGTGGACACTGACACCTCGCGACAAGGTGATATAGCCAGCAATTGGCTCACCGTGTACAGGATGGCAGCAGCCTGCTAAGTTGATTTCAATATTATCCAGACCATCGATACGAATTTTATACGCATCAAGTTTACCTGCGTCTCTGGTATCCGTATTTGGCACAAAACTTTCTGGCGGAATCTCAGGCTCTAGATGTAGTTGCCGAGAAATATGGCTGGTGAGCTGGTTGAGACCAATGTCACCCGTGACCAGTCCAACGATAATATCATCGGTATTATTGACATGAAAATGCTGAGTGTAATCGTTTAAATCAATGCTGTTTGGATGCACTGACAATCGCTCGAGCTCTTTGCTGAGCATTTGACGGCCAATCTCGATATTTTTATCGCGATCTTGCTTGTTAAACCATTGACGCAGTTTCGAGCGCGCGCGGTTGGTATGGATGTAACCGAGTGACGCAACCAGCCAGTCGCGATTGGGCTCGCGTGACGCCTTGGTAATAATTTCAACTTGTTCGCCAGTTTTGAGCTGGTAGGTCAGGGGCACATAGCGCTGATTGACTCGAGCCGCTTGCGCACGATTACCAACTTGCGTATGTACGTAATAGGCAAAATCAAGGACGGTTGCGCCTTTTGGCAATTCGGTAATATCGCCATCACGACTGAAGATATAAATGCGTTCGAGCTCATCAAAATCAACGACTTGCTCTTCTTCATCAAACCCCATGTCATCTATTTCTTCGCCTGTTAGTAACGACGAGCGCGGTTGATTGCGCGTTTCATTATTGATAGATAGGAGCTGACGCAAGGAGCTGATTCTTTGATTAAGATAGTTGTCCTGTTTCTTCTTCAGGCCTTCTTTATAATTGACATGCGCACACATGCCAAGCTCGGCCTCAAAGTGCATTTCATGAGTGCGAATCTGCACTTCAAGTGACTTATTCTCAGCAATAACCGCTGTATGTAGTGAGCGATAACCATTAGATTTGGGGTTAGTGATGTAGTCATCAAACTGCTCGGGAATATAACGCCATAAACCATGTACCAAGCCGAGCACGTGATAACAATCTGAGGGGTTATTGACCAAGACCCGCAGCGCACGAATGTCATAAAGCTGATCAAACGATAAGCCTTTGAGCTTCATTTTTCGGTAGATAGAATAGATGTGCTTCACGCGTCCAGAAACTTCACCCTCGATATTGGCGTCCAGCAGTGCTTCGTTCAGCTTGTCTTGCACGCGTTGAATATAGGACTCACGTTCGCTACGTTTTTCAGACAGTAGTTTGGCAATTTCTTTATAGCGCTGGGGAGCCAGATAACGAAAAGCTAAGTCTTCAAGCTCCCATTTGAGCTGGGCGATGCCCAGTCGATGCGCTAACGGGGCATAAATGGTCATGACTTCGCGTGCGACGCGGCTTTGCCGTTCTTCATTAGAGAAGGTCAACTCACGCATGGCAAAGGTACGTTCAGCCAGCTTGATCAGTACGACGCGTACGTCATTGGTGACAGAAATCAGCATGCTATAGATATTGGATAGCTGATCTCGTTGATTGTTTACAAAGTGGTCTTCTAAGCGTTTGTTACTTTCAATAATCTCAGACAGCTTACCCATGGCTAAGGTGTCTTTGACCAGAGTCGATATATCCGCACCGAAGTTTTTTTCGATATCAGCGAGACTAATAATGGACTTACGCGCGCTGCGGTATAGCATAGCCGCGACAAGAGCATCTTCATCTTGATAAAGATAGGTCAGTATGTCCGTCATACCAATACCCGTCACATAAGCACCTGAGCGCTCAGATTCACTGGTATTCATATGACTGCGAATAAACTCACAAGCAGCGCTTAGGTTAGGGACGGACTCTTGGCCGATACGCTTGGCGACATTGTCTAACCAAGTCGGAATGTCAATATTGACCTGATCTAAATCAACCGCCTCCAGCTCTTGTTTTGAGAGTGTATTATTCTCATCTAGAAGCGGGTTGTCAGAATACTCGTTCTCAAGTTTTGGGTCATGACTATGAAAAGCATGTAATGCTGAGCGATCAAAAGTGGTGTGTAGCTTGTGAGTGGATAGCTGGTATTTGATATCGAGGGGGATTTGGGCATAGCTGTTGGCAGACTGATGAGAGCGTTGGCTCGCCACCAGTTGTGCCGCTAGTGCTGCGCTATCGGCTTGCGTGGTCTGTCCATCCACTAGTGGTAATCCTTCACGAATCTTTACCATAGCCGACTCCTCTTAGCTATATTGAGTTAATTATAACCTCATTTACTACGCAAAAACCTCGAAGTGACACTCATAAAGTGTCAGCTACAAACCACTACAACTGCTAAAAATTGTGATTCTTAGCAGCTATAGAATACGCGAAAAATATATAAAGTTATGAGTGCAAACGTTCACTAAGTTTTCATTCAACAAACATAGGAAGATTGTTTGCTATTATCTCATTTTAAGGGGACAAATCAAGCGAGGCTATGTAATGTCTGTTGTGAATCAGGATAAAGAGCCGTTATTTATTAGCCTAGCTTAACCCAATTTTGGTCAAGCATCAGTGGCTATAAACACGGCTATTTATCGTTTTGGTCAGCTTCGGTAAAGCAGAAAAGCATTAAACTGCTATTTTCTCAAAGCGAGCAATGGACTCAACGTGCCCTGTGTGGCAAAACATATCCATCACGGCAGCATGAGTCAAACGATAGCCTTGCTCTAACAGTGCTTTGGTATCGCGGGCGAGCGTTGCTGGGTTGCAAGACACATAAACGATGCGGTCTGCATTAAATTTTGGCAAATACTGCATAATCTCCCAAGCACCCGAGCGCGGTGGGTCAATCAGTAGCGCATCAAAGCCTTGGTTGGCCCAAGGTTTGTCCGTACAGTCTTGTGTCAAGTCTTGGCTATAAAACTCTGTATTATTGATGCCATTGCGACGTGCGTTATCAGCGGCGCGTGCCGTCATCGCTTCGCTACCTTCGACCCCAATCACCGAGCCAGTTTCCCCAACGAGGCGCGCTAGGGGCAAGCTGAAATTGCCCAGTCCACTAAACAGATCCAGTACGCGCTCACCTGCTTTTAAATCCAACAAATCACAAGCAAGCTTGGTCATTTGACGGTTGACAGATAAGTTGACTTGGGTAAAGTCAGTCGGAATAAATTCAAATGTCAGATCGTACTCTGGCAATTGATAATACAAGCGTCCAAACTGCTGGCTCATATCGTCAGCGTCCGTCAAGGCGATGCGCTCAATACTATCGACGCCTTTGGACTGTAAATACAGCTGCCAGTGACGCGCTGCAAAAAATGTCTTTAACTTATCAATGTCAGCATCTGATAACGGCGCCAAGTTTCGCACAATCAGGGCAACAGGTTGATCGCCATCGGGTAGCTCCGGTATTTGCTCACCCATTGCCAATTCAAGCTGGGCAATTTTGTCACGGCTCTCTAAGGTGCTAATCAGCGATTTTAGATTTTCAATCTCAAAACCAATACGGGGATCTAAGATATGACACTCATTTAACTCTGCTAAGAAGTTACTTGAGCGCTCGCGGAAGCCGACTAGAGCCGTCTCTTTTTTGACGACATAACGTACGCCAAGACGAGCTTTGGTGCGATAACCCAGGCGATCGCCAACGACTGGCTCAAGCCAATGGTCAGGCGCTATATTGGCTTGATGTAGGAGCATTTCAGCCAAGACGGACTGTTTAAAATTGATCTGTCCTGTAGGCTCCCAATGCTGCAAATTACAACCACCACAGACCCCGAAGTGCGGGCAGGGCGGTACGGCGCGTTCAGGGTTTGGGTTTGCAGTGATGCTAATAGCGTCCCCTTCTTCAAAGCTGTTGCGCACGTTGGTCAGTCTAACCATCGCACTTTCACCGGGTAGTGCAAAGCTTACAAAGACTTTTTTGCCATGCTTGTCCTCGATATGACCGTCCGTTGTCCCAAAGCCGTTACCATATACGGCAACGCCGCGACCATCATGCGATAAGCCATCTACTGTAAAAGGTAATGGTTCCGCGTCTTTTAGCCGACGACGCGTTTTTGATGAGGGTTTAGACTTTTTCTTATTAGGAGGAATGGCAATCGTTTGGGTATCGCTGGCTTTTTGCGTCGCATCAAGCGTTGTAGATGTTTTTGAATCGGTGGGTTGCATAAACCTGCCTTAATGATAAATGATAAATAACTAAAAAATGAAGATGAAAGCCACTAAAAGCCGCTATTTGTCACGCGGTTTTTTATGTGTCGGGCGCAGTTGACCAATCAGTAATGAAGTCTTGATGGCGAGCACGGCCGTCTGCTTGGGTATAGTTGACCAAATAATCATGGCTTTGCTGCTGCCAAGCAGTAAAATCTGCTGAGGACAACTGACCGGTTAAACGCAACCAGCGCAGATAGATCAACCAAGTATTCATGACATCAGACTCACAATATATCGATAGCGTCTGCCAATCACCCTTGCTGACGAGATCGCCAACCATACTGCCATCGACATCCGTTTTACCGGGTAGTCCATACAAACTAGCAACCACATCCATCGCTTCGCGGCGACTGGCACCGTACTGACTAAACCTGTCCATCAAATCAAGATGGCGAGTGTGGAAACGATTGACGTAATTATCAAATCGCATGTTTTTGATACGTTCGCCTTCTTCAAACAACCAGGGGGCTGACAAGTCATACTGCATGGCGCGATATATCAGCACCGGAATATCAAAACCCGAGCCATTCCAGCTGATGAGCTGAGGCAGTGTTTCAATGTCACTAAACGCCCGAAAAAATTTGGCTAGAATGTCTTTTTCGTTAAACTTATCTGCGGTCAACGAAAATAACGATAACTTACCCTCTTTGATATAAAGCGCAGAAATACAAACGATGCGCTGCAATGGTAAGCGCATAAAATCATGGCCAGCCTCTTGCGTACGTATCGCAGTCAATGCACTTAGCGCATCTGCATCATTGAGCGCTGCCAACTGGGGATAGATACGGCGAGCTGCATCAACATCAGCGACAGTCTCAATATCAAAGACTAAGATAGGGTCGGATGGTAGGGCTTGTGGCATAGGTGGTCCTGACTATTTATAAGCTTACAATGAATCCACTATAAAGAGTGACGATGCTAACTGCGCTTGGAGTATGACATGTATGTCTGCACTCGGTTGCTTTGTACGTTTTTTAAGTGGATTCAACAATATTGGGCGGTGTTGTCTGGCGTTAGTTAACGTTTGCACTATTATCGACATTGCTATCATCAACATTGTACAAACCCGTCGACAAGTAACGATCACCGCGATCGCAAACAATAAAAGCGATGACGGCATTCGGGTTTTCTTTAGCAACTTCCATCGCGGCCCATGCGGCTGCCCCGGAAGACACTCCAGCGAAGATACCTTCGGTCTTAGCCAGTTTGCGCATGTAAACTTCCGCAACACTCTGATCGACATCCATAACCTCATCGACCAGATCGGCGTCAAAAATCCCCGGCATATAAGCGGCAGGCCAGCGGCGGATACCAGCGATCGAGGCTTCTTCATCAGGCTGAAGGCCGATAATTTTAATGTCTGGGTTTTTTTCTTTCAGATAACGCGAGACACCCGTAATCGTACCGGTCGTGCCCATTGAGCTGATGAAGTGAGTAATTTTACCGTCCGTTTGTGCCCATAATTCAGGCCCTGTGGTTAGGTAATGGGCTTGGCTGTTATCAGGGTTGTTAAATTGATCTAACACGACACCTTTACCGTCTGCTTGCATTTGCAATGCCAGATCGCGTGCTGCTTCCATGCCCTCATCCACCTCGATTAAGGTTGCACCATAAGCAATCATGGCGTCTTTGCGCTCTTGAGTTGAATTGGTTGGCATCAGTAATGTCATCGGATAGCCACGCATCGCAGCGACCATGGCTAAGGCAATGCCAGTATTGCCGCTGGTGGCTTCAATCAGGGTGTCGCCAGGCTTGATGTCACCGCGCTGTTCTGCTTGATAAATCATATTGAAAGCAGGACGGTCTTTTACAGAGCCAGCTGGATTATTACCTTCAAGCTTGGCCAGTAATGTTGCACCGTTGGTCATTTGCGCTTGCTCAGGTAAGCGTTGCAATTTGACCAATGGTGTCTGACCGACGCAATCGGCAAGGACAGTGACCTGAGTAATAAAGTTAGCGTTTGACATGGCCGTATCGGACATAAGGTATCCTTATTAGGTTCAAAATTGATTTTTAAACAGAGGTTTATTTTTTAAATTTAATGTTGGTTTTTGAATAAAAGCCTTAACCTCGTGACTACCGGTGTAAGCCTGTGATTTAGTGGCCAATTATATTATTGTAGTCACAAGAAAATGGTAAAAAATAAGAAGTTGCGTCATTATATCATTTTGTTTTTGGCTACGCTGAGAGCATCAAGAGATTTTGGTAAATGAGGCGTGTCTAATATCGGCTGGACAGTTAAAATCATACAGTCGATAGCGGCAGCCCATTCACTCATTTGCGATGACAGTATCTACCTTTATAAATACTGTTAAAATACCTACAGCCGTTAAGATTTAATGAGTGGCAACCACAACTGACCACTGTCATTTATACACAGTGCAAACCCCAGTAGAGAGTAAAGCTAGCATGGCATACAAAAAACGTTTTGATACCAGTAGTGCGTATGGTCAGCTCATCATCTTGGTGTTTTTGCCCATTTGTGTGTTAGCGGCTGTCGGTGGTATTTTGGTCTTTTATGAAACCATGCGTGCCAGCAACTCAGAGCAAGAAGTGTTGGCCGAAGCGGTGCTGATTCGCTACACCCCAGCGATTGCTGAGCTGATTCCTGAATTATTAGAGCAGGAGCGTTCGCAAGCAAGCCGTGATGACAATGCGGATAATACCGTGCTCACTAAACTTGAGGGTGTGCAAGATAAATTAGGACGCATGCAATCCGAGCAGCACGTACAGCGCATTGCTATTATTAACGAGAATAATCAAGTACTCGCGGCAGTAGGCTATGGATTAAATGAAGCGTGGCCTTCGATAGATGTAACAGAGAACTTCTTATCGCAAAGACCAACGCCTATTGGGACGGCTTATGGCAGTGTGCTAGGAGAGTTTGAAGGGCAGAGGCTATGGCTGCTCGTCGATATGGACAATGAGCCACTCTATATTGCTCGGTATCGTATTGCCATGGCGCTGGTGATTACGGGTTTATTCACTATTTTAATTTTATTGCTAAGTTTAAACATCTATTCAAAACGCTGGATCGCTCCAATCTATGAGCTACGCTTACAGCTGCAACGCACCCATGTCGATAATCTGTATCAGCCGATTCCGGTTGAGTCCGATGGTGAGCTTAACTTATTACAGCAAGATTTGGTCAAAACGTTGCGCCGCTTGCACAGAAGTTTTCAGGATCTCAAGGATCATGCTGAGCAAACCGAAGATGATTTGCGCCTGGCTTTTGATGAGATGGAGATGCAGAACATCTCTATCCGTAATGCGCGTGATGCGGCAATCTCGACCAGCCAAGCCAAGTCTGCGTTTTTGGCCAATATTAGCCATGAGCTGCGCACGCCGCTAAACAGTATTGATGGCTTTATTAATTTATTGGCCCGTCATGGTGAATTAAACCCTGAACAAGACTTATATGTGCAGACCATCCGCAAATCCTCAGCTCACTTACTCGCACTCGTGAATGATGTTTTGGATTTCTCTAAAATAGAAGCCGGCAAATTGGTACTCGATCGCCATGAGTTTGATCTCTATGACACCATTTACGATGTAGTCGATATGCTGTCCCCAGTGGCTGCAGAAAAAGGTCTACGTATGGCGGTGCTGTTTTATAACGACGTACCGATGCGCATCAACGGTGATGCCTTGCGCCTCAAACAAGTACTGACCAACATCGTCGGCAATGCCATTAAGTTTACCGACAGCGGCGATGTGGTGGTGCGCGTCAGCTTAGACGATCACCGAGACAATTACTTGATGATCAGTGTGCAAGACAGCGGTAAAGGGATTTCTCTGGCCGATCAAAAAATGCTGTTTCAAAGCTTTAGCCAAGGTGATCCATCCATCACTCGTCAATATGGTGGCACAGGGCTGGGTCTGGTCATCTCTAAGCAATTAACCCGGCTAATGGGCGGTGATATTGGGTTTCATGACAATGCCCAAGAAAATATTGCCAATCAAGGCGCCACTTTTTGGTTTCGCATGCCAGCACATGTCGATGTGTTAGAAGCCGCCACTGGTCAGACGATTGAGCTGCCAGTCTTGGCACCACTGGCAAGTGAGACCGACGAGTTCAACGTGTTGGTTTGGATCAATCATACCGCGTCCATCCAAGTGCTCAAAGCCAGCTTGCAGTACTTACCGATTAAATTGACGCAAGCCAACTCATTGCCAGGGGTGCTTGAGTCCTTAAAAGAGCGTGGCAACTATTGGGATTGGGTCATCGTTGATGATGACACTCAAGACGATATGATGGCGCTCCTCAAACAGATTCGTCTCCATTATCAAGGCAAGCTTGCGGTATTTGGTTATCAAGTGGCCGCCGATCAAGCGCTACTAAACCGTTATCATGCCAATGTACTGTATGAGCCACTAGATAAAAGACAACTCTACGCCATGCTCGATACACAAAACCGCAGCGTGCCAAAAAATCTGCAAGAGCCACGTTGGACAGGCGTGACTGTGCTGGCAGTCGATGACCATTTACCCAACTTACTGGTGCTCGATGCTTTGCTCAGCGAGCTTGGCATTCAGGTGATTACGGCGAGTAGTGGGTTTGATGCCATCGAGATCATCAGTAAACAGCAAACCAAAAACATCAAAACCACGAAAAATGACAAGCAGAGTCTATCGAATAAAACCCAAATCTCTAAAGCTGAAACGCGCGATGAAATAAACAAGAAATCAAACAGCGCACTTTATGAAGAGGCAAGCCTTGACGATAAAGGCGCTAGTCAGGATAAAAACAGTATTGACTTAATCTTTATGGACATTCAAATGCCGCGCATGTCAGGGCATGAAGCCGCAAGACAAATTCGCAATATTGAGCACGATGATGGCCGAATCCCCATCATTGCCTTGACCGCTCATGGCTTGGCCGATGAGCGTGACAAGCTTATCGCGAGCGGCATCAATGATTATGTGGGTAAGCCGATTAGCCAGCCTCAGTTACTGCAAGTGCTGCAAAAATGGCTGGGACGCACAACGACCACCCCTCAACTAACGGTGTTGCCTGATTCCAGTCTACATAGCGTTGACTTACAAGCTAATGACGCACCAGAGAATGATTTGCACACTATGGACTTGCAAAATGCAGAGGCTGAAAAGTATTCAAGTTGGCCTGCAGACTCTACCATGATGGCTTATCCACTGGTGAAAGGGGAGGAGAGCAATCGCAGTAGTGCCTCTGATAGGGTAAGTCAGCAAAAAATTACGCGGCCTTTATCATTGAAAAAAATTCGGGATGACTATTTGCGTGATAGTCAGCCTCGTGAGGACTACAGACGAGAAACCCCGCGTGACACCCAGCCGCGCTATGAGAGTTTACGTTTGCAAAATCAGGGAACCATCTCACTCTTAAACCCACCGAAAAACTCTGCAGCCAGTGGTTATAATACGATGACAGCCCATGTGGACTCACAAGCATCTGAGCAAGAAAGAAAGGATTTAGGCAGCCATCGTTATGCAAACAGCAGTAATGTAGGGGGGAGCATTAACGATACTTTAGCCATTTTAGACTGGCAAGATGCGCTTACGCGGTCGGCGAACAAACCTGACCTAGCAGCCAAGCTTATCATTATGATGCTTGATACGATCAACGATGAGAAGCAAGCCCTAACCCAAGCGTGGATCGCGCGTGATCGTAATACGCTGGCGCAAATTGCCCATCGTATATTGGGCGGTAGTCGTTATACTGGGGTACCACAGTTACGTCAGGCCAGTCAAGACTTAGAAGACAAGTGTTTGTTAAATATCCAGCATACCACCCCCGCACAGTTTGCTATGCTCGAGCCTTATTATGAGGCATTGCTAACCGCATTAAACAACTTACAAGCGCTAGATCTGTCCGCCTATCCTCAGCTGAATTATCACCGTTTAAGTGAAAACGATATGACGTGGAAGATGATATAAACGAGATAGTAGGTAAGACAGTGTCTCAAAAGTTAAGGGCTCTTAATCGATTTGCGGATAAAATAGTGGACAGAATCTTATAGATATTTTAGAGCGGTCTTGTCGGGCGTACCGTGGCAGTCAGTTATTGCTACGGTAGAATAAGGGTAAGCCTGCTAATATTGCTGCTATCAACACTATGTTTATTTTTAATAAGGATTGTTATGAACGCGATTGCCACTTACCAGTATGAGACATTACAAGTTAGTATCACTGATAACATACTAACGGTTACCCTAAATCGTCCGCACAAAAAAAACGCCATGAGCTTTCAAGTAGTAAATGAGCTGATTGCAGTGGCAGGTCGTATTAGCAAAGACAAAACAATACGAGCGGTCATTTTAAATGGAGCGGAAGCGACCTTTTGTGCGGGCATTGACTTGGGTGATTTAAACCATCCAAAAAACCAAGCATTTGCCGTGTGGGAGCTTATAAAACCATGGCAGAGCTCATTTCAACGAGTCTGTCTTGTTTGGCGCGATGTGCCTGTGCCCGTCATTGCGGTACTAGAAGGTTATTGTATTGGTGCAGGTCTACAGCTGGCATTAGCGTGTGATGTACGAGTCAGTCATCCTGATTGCAAACTGTCTATCATGGAAGCCAAGTGGGGCTTAGTACCGGACATGGGGCTGACCCAATCTGCGTTTGGGGTGGTGCGAGAAGACACCTTAAAAGAGCTGGCCATGAGTGCACGTATCATTGATGCCAGTAAAGGCTGCGAGCTGGGTCTTATCAGTCATTGTAGTGAGACGCCGCTTGAGCAGGCGCAAAAGCTCGCTGCTGAATTTGCAGAGCGTTCTCCGGATGCTGTGCTGGCGAGTAAGCGTATCATCAATGCCATGCATCAGCAGCCTAAGGCCACTTTATATAAAGAGAAAGTATGGCAGCTAAAAATGATGCTCGGTCGCAACCGTAAGCTGGCGCTCAGAAAAGCCAAGCAAGCCAGTACGGTATTTGGCAAACGTCAGTTCCGTTAATCGATCCTAACAAGAGAGGCATTAAACGTTTGGCCCTATTTTGAGGCATTTTTCTGATGGTGTTTGGTGGTTGAGATTTGTTTTATTAACGTCATGCCACTATTGAAGTATAAGCGACGCTAGTACAATATAACCCTGTCATAACATTGTCCGTTTGCACAGATGCATACAGAGGTGCACGGCTTTGTGAATAGCCGCTGATTTCTGTACTAGGGCATGTCCTCGGTTCAATCGATAGTCATCTAAATGGACTAAAAATGGCTAAATTTTGTCAAACAGCGTCAAATAGCTGGTTAATATCTCGATATTATCTGCGCTCTTTTCCTTGTTTGCCTGCACTTTATCTCATTTTTATCACCATTTTTAATATGAGGACACGCCCTAATAACCGCTAACGAAAAAGACAACATGAATAATAAAATAATAACCACTATATAAAACGGTCTAAATATGTCTGCTCCAAAATCTACCCTCCCCAATAAACCCATCGCCTCTGAGCGTGTGCGTTCTGCTGATTTGCCTGTCGCATGGATTATGATGCTTGGGCTTATCGTAGCGGTAGGACCATTATCTATCGATATGTATCTGCCAGCACTACCATCAATGGCCGATGACTTTGGCGTCTCCACGGCCTTTATGGCCAACTCTGTACCAGCGTATTTTTTGGGATTGGTGTTTGGTCAGCTGTTTTACGGCCCCTTTAGTGATCGCGTTGGCCGAGTTAAGCCCTTATATATTGGTATGACGCTGTATGTCATCGCTTCCGTTATTTGTGCGAGCACTAATAATGAATATGTGTTGTTTTTTGGACGAACCATACAAGCACTTGGCGCTTGTGTGGGCGCAGTGGTTACACGTGCCGCCATTCGTGATCGCCTGACGGCCAAACAAACCGCCAAAGCATTTTCTATTATGATTTTGGTGATGGGCTTAGCCCCCATATTAGCCCCATCGCTTGGTGCCCTATTTTTACAGTTTTTTAGTTGGCACTCTATTTTCTGGTTTTTGGCAGCCTTTGGTACGCTCAACCTATTACTCACTAAATTTTTCTTTTTTGAGACATTGACTGAAGAAAACCGTAATGTGCGCCCTGCCAAAGAAGTGCTCAGTCAATATTGGGACTTATTAAAAGACCCCACTTTTAATTATCCGGCGATTGGCGGTGGCCTGTTGATGGGGGCCATGTTTGTCTACATCAGCTCGGCCTCTGAGCTGATTATGGATACCTATGGTGTCTCAGCGACCCACTTTGGTTGGCTGTTTGGGATGAATGCTGCAGGCTTTGTGGGTCTGACACAGATGAACCAATGGCTGACCAACCGCTTTCGTATTTTAAGTATTTTACGCTTTGGTGCCATGATGCAGGTTATTTCTGCGGGTGTGTTGTTTATGGTCGGCCTCTTTTTGGGTACGGATGCGTGGCTGCCCTTGGTACTTGCCTGTATCTTCTTTTGTATCGCAGGTTTGGGTTTGACACAGCCGAACGCCTCTGCCATTGCGTTAGCCTTCCAAAAACGCCGTGCTGGTATGGCAAGTGCGCTACAAGGCTCGCTTATGTTTTCAGTTGGTATTTTTGGTGGTTTATTACTAAATCTATTTCCGGTCAATCCCGTACTGAAGATCGGTATAGCTATGTTTGCTCTCATGAGCCTTGGTTCCTTTTTAATCTGGCAAATAGACCGTAATTTAAATCTTGATGATGCTGAGTAAGCGCTAAGTATTACGCTTCTTACACCACATTCTAAAAGTACTCATACATCCTATGTATAAGTACTTTTTTTATGGCCCTTTCATTCTTTTGACTGTATACCAACGCCCTCCTAAAAGTATATGGACTATAAAATGGCCACTTTATTAGCCCAAACTACCGTCGGTTTCTTTTAAAAACGCTAGCAGCGCTCCCTACTAGCCAAGTCTCCTTTATAAACAGCTACCTATAGATATGAAGTATTATCGCAGTCTGATCTACCCATAATAAATTGTATGTAATAACTAAACATAATTATTGCAATCGCAAATTTACCCAAGTATTATCGAACGTAACTTTCTGTAAGAAAATATTGTAGAAATATTACCTAACCTTGCTAGATTGTCATTCCTTAATATGTACAACAACGTTAAGTTTAAAGGGTAGATTATGGTGCAGTTATATCGCGTGTTACCAATGGTATTGAGTGTGGGCTTATTTGGCTGTGGTAACTCTGCCACCCAAGAAAATGCCAGTGCGACTGGAAGCCCAGTCACAGAAAAAAAAGACAGTTTTGTTAGTCAGTTGCCTGATACCGCCCCCACTGTAAAAGTGGCGACCACAGGCACGATGCCTCCGTTTTCGTTCCAAGATGACTACGGCAATATGCAAGGTATTGATATCGATTCAATTCGTGCGATTGGTGAAGAACAAGGGTTCAAAGTCGAATTTTACAAAGAAACGTGGCAAAACATGTTTGATAGTGTGGCGTCAGGGGGTCGCGATTTAGCAATCTCAGGTATTTCTTATAAAGATGACCGCGCCGAAAAATACGGATTATCTGCGCCTTACTTTTTTAACCCATCCTCTATCATGTACGCAAAAAGTGATGTGACCATCAATGGCATAGAAGATTTGCAGGGTATGCACGTCGCTGCTATGGAAGGCTCAAAACAAGAAGATCAGCTCAATGCCATGGGCAAATATAGTCAAATGACGACTCGTAGCACGGCCTTTTTATTGTATGAAGATTTGATGCAAGGCAAAGTCGATGTCATTTTGCACGACTTACCGATCTTACAGTTCACCGCAAAAAACCATCCAGAATATGATGTCACCATCGTGCCTTATGAGGGAGAGGATAACCCATCAGCGCAGCAAGTTATCTTGATGGCCAAGGGCAATAATGAGCTCATTAATAAAGTGGACGAGGGTATTGTGAAGCTTAAAGCAAAAGGGACGTTTAAAGAGATTGAAGAGCGCTGGTTGGGTGTAGATACCTCTGCTGACAAGAGCACTTCTGCCACCAATACTAAGCAAGTGAACTAAGGAGTTCTAAAGATGGCAACCACACCTCATGTTGACAATAAGCGCTATCAAGGTCTAATTGTTTCAATTGCCCTATTTTTATCGCTGATTGGTGCTTTGCTAGCGTTTACGTTTTATACCTCAAATTTATTAGAAAGAAACACGGCGCTGATTGATCAAACCAACCAAGTTGCTAATAGTGCGCAAGCGGTAATCAAAGATCTCTTTGACTTAGACAGTAGTTATGGTGAGGATACCAAATCCCCACACATACAACGAGTGCTGAGCCGCTTGGAGCAAAACACGGCGCTGATTACCAGCTCTATGACTGCTATTGAACAAGGTGGCACGATCACTGATGCTGAGGGCAATACTTATGATTTGCCAAACATTGATAGTAAGGCGCAAGCCAACGTTGCTGCCGCTAATGAGCAGTGGCAAGCGCTAGAACCTAAAATCCAAACGTATCTTAAAGATGCTGACAATGTCATGGTGCCCTCTGCCGATGCGTTGACGCAAGCGGTTGAGCAGGCCAAGACATCCAGTTTGTTTATCAACGATTCGTTAGACAATCTGACGAAAGACGTCTTCAATAGTGCAGAGCGTCAGGCGACGACCATTCGTCTTATTCAGGTACTTGGTGTTGCCGCTATCTTTACGTACTTCTTAATCTTTGTTTTCTTCTTTGTGCGCCGCTTACGGGAGACGGATGCCGAAGCATTTGCCGCTCGCCGCGAAACGCAAGAGATTATGCAAACGGTCAATACGGGACTATTCTTGCTTGATAAAGACCTCAATATTGGTCAGCAGCACTCTCGCGCACTCAACGACATTATCGGTGCTGATCGTTTGGCAGGCGAGAACTTTACCAATGTCTTGCGTGGGCGTATTTCTGATAAAGACTTGAAGACCACACAGCAGTTTATTGAACAGCTTTATAACCCCCGAGTCAAAGAAAAACTGGTGGATTCGCTCAACCCGTTGCATAAAGTGATGCTCCACAACACCGCTGGCAGTAAAGCGTTGAACAATCGCTTCTTAGATTTTAAGTTTTCGCGTGTTTATGACAACAAAGACATTGCCCGTATTTTGGTCAACGTCAACGACGTGTCAGACGCCGTTTATCTAGAGCAGCGCCTAGAAAAAGAGCGGTCGCAAAACGATATGCAGATTGAGATGCTCACCACCATCTTGAATGTGAATCCAAAGATCATCAACGAGTTTATTACCAACACTCAGATGCACATCGAAAAGATGAACAACATCTTAAAAAATCCGGGTAGTTCACAATACGAGCTAGAAGGTAAGCTAAAAGCCATCTATCGCGAAATGCATAGCCTAAAAGGGGAGGCGTCTGCGTTAAAGCTGCACAGCTTTACCAAGATTGCCTCAGATGCAGAAGACAAACTACATGCGTTGCAAAATCAAGGTCAGCTATCGGGTAATGATTTCTTGCCATTGGCCGTACATTTAGATGACTTGTTAAGTCTATCAAACACTATTGCCACCTTGGGTGAACGCATCAACCGTTCAGCCCCAGCCCCAGCCCCAGCCCCAGCCCCAGCGGCTATGCAAGCGGCCACCGCACCAACACCGCTTGCCGCAGATAACGACATCGTAAAAAACAGCGTCTCAAAAACGGTCGTTACTGAAAGTCAGGCAGCAAACCACTCAATCGGTAGTATAGATATGAATGGTGGTCAGGACATCGATCTGGACGGTGACGCAGAAGATGATCGGCTGTCTTTTTACAAAGACTTTGCTAAAGACATTGCCACAAGGCAAGGTAAGCAAGTACAGCTCAAGAGTAATACACTGACACAAGCGGACATCCCAGCGCATCTTGCCAAGCCGATCAAAGAGATTAGTATTCAACTCCTACGTAATGCGGTGGTGCATGGCATCGAAACACCAAGTACTCGTCACTCTGCTGGGAAGGCCGCGGTCGGGACGATTGATTTGGAAGTAAAAGACAACGGGTCAGATTTTACGCTGATGGTGCAAGATGACGGTCAAGGTATCAATTATGATGGCATCCGTACCAAATTAAGCAAAGAAGGCCGTTTTAGTGCCGAAGAGGCAAATCAGCTCAGTCAGGGTGATTTACTTAAGCAACTGTTTTCCTCTGGTTTCTCTACCAAAGAACACGCAGATGAAGATGGCGGCCGCGGTGTTGGGCTTGACATCATTAAAGCACAAGTAAAAGATTATGATGGCAAGCTGAATGTGAATAGCGAGCTGGGTCAGATGACACGGTTTGTTATTACGTTACCAAAAGCTTAATTAAAATTAAAAACCGTAGGTACATTGTCAAGGACGACAAGGCCTTCATTCAAGGTAATAGATAAGTTATGCATAAGTTAATGATTGTTGATGATTCAAATATTATTAGAAACCGTATTCAGCGCGCGTATGATTCAGGCCAGTTTATGTTGGTGGCCACGGCCACCAGTGGTGTTCAGGCCATCGAAAAGTTCAATGTCCATCGTCCTGATGTGATCACCATGGACTTGACCATGCCGCAAATGGATGGACTTGAATGTATTGAAAAAATCATTGCGATTGATCCTGAAGTCCGTATCTTGGTGGTGTCAGCCTTGTCTGACAAAGCCACTGGCATTGAGGCGTTGTCGTTGGGTGCCAGCGGCTTTTTATGCAAGCCTTTTTCAGAAGAAGAGCTTGTAGAGTCTTTGTATGAGCTGATGCAAGACTAACACCATTCATCGACCAAAGCAGATGTCACTATGAAAGAACAAAAGCTACAGATTTTTTTAAGTATTATCAGTCACTATTTTGATCAGTTCGGTGGAGAAGAGCTCGTCGCTGATACCCCTTACTTGTTAGAGAACAAACAGCCAAAAGTTCATGACTATACGGGTGTGATCGGTATCTCAGGTGGACAAAAAGGCGTGGTGTATTTTTCGGCAACCCATCAATTGCTGTCTTCTATATTGGACAGCATGGGTGAGACTGATAAAAGTGAGGCCAATTACATAGATTTGGCAGGCGAGGTGGCCAATACCATCGCGGGTAATGCGCGCAAAGAGTTTGGTTCAGAGTTTCATATCTCTGTGCCGTTTGTGTTCAAAGGCTCTCCGCAAAGCATTGTATTGCCGAACGACGAGCGTTCTTTTATCATCCCCATCACTTGGCGCTCGCAAGTTGGCGAGATTGTGGTTTGTTTGCAGGATTAATGATCCTGCCACCACGTAATACAGATGGATACTAATATATTATGGTTAAAGTAGAAAAATTGGGTGTGTTCCTCAGTTCAATTAACGCATTTTTTGCCCAGATTGATGGCTCAGAAGTGGCGATTGACACCCCTTATTTGAACAACAATAAAAGTGCAGTTGGTTATGACTATAGCGGCATCATCCAGATATCAGGGCCGCTTGCAGGCTGTGTGTATGTGAGTGCGCCGAGTGTGATGTTGCGAGAGGTCATCAAAGTGATGGGCGAGCCTGATTCCTCCATTACCATGATGAAAGATTTGTTGGGGGAAATGGCCAATACCATCTCTGGTAATGCTCGTACTGAATTTGGGTCAGAGTTTATTATCTCGCCGCCTCATATCGTTGAGGGGGCACCAAGTGTGTCTTACTTGTCAAAAGATCGCCAAAGTTATGTCACCCCATTTACGTGGCGTGGCTATAAAGCGGTCATTGGTATTTGTATCACATAACCTGATGTACGCTGAGCCAACCAAAGCGAGAGGGTTGAGCGTTAAGTGGTCTAAAAACAAGCTAACCATTAAAAGCGATGCTGCGGTGTCGCTTTTTTTGTCTTTTGATACGGCTGTACTTTTGTTTTTATCGCATTGTCACGCGCCTAATAAACTGCTGGAGGTTTTAATCGATAATGTGATAAAATACAGCGCAGCTATTTTTATAATTCGCTTTATAGTTCAGGTGTGAGTATGTTGCTGACCTCTGACGATAGCTTCTTTTTTAAACCAACCAATGACACACACATCATGGCAAAAAATTGCTGGGTGTTTGGCGACTTGATTAATTTGTGAACCGTTAGTACTTTACTGATAAAAACGAACCGGTAGCAGATGCGTGTCGCTAGATAGGCAGTTTTTGTGATGTGGAGGCATAACCCAACCAATAGGATATATTCACATGGCTACAAAGAATCCAACCAAAATCGAAATGCGCGACTTACTACAAGCCGGCGCTCACTTTGGTCACCAAACACGTTTTTGGAACCCAAAAATGGGTCCATATATCTTCGGTGCCCGCAATAAGATTCACATCATCAACCTAGAGCACACCGTAAAAGCGTTTAACGAAGCATTGACTTACGTAAACGGCTTAGCTGCTAAGAAAAACAAAGTATTGTTTGTTGGTACTAAACGCGCTGCAAGCGGCATCGTTCGTGAGCAAGCAGCTCGCGCTGGCATGCCATACGTTGATCATCGCTGGTTAGGTGGTATGTTGACTAACTGGAAGACACTACGTCAGTCAATCAACCGTCTAAAAGAGCTTGAGAAGCAAGCAGAAGATGGTACTTTCGCGAAGCTAACCAAGCGTGAAGCGTTAGAGCGTACTCGTGATATGGAAAAACTTGAGCGTTCACTAGGCGGTATCAAAGACATGGGCGGCCTACCTGACGCAATCTTCGTTGTAGACGTAGATCACGAAGCGATCGCTATCAAAGAAGCCAAAAACTTGGGTATCCCAGTGATCGGTATCGTTGATACAAACTCTAGCCCAGACAACGTTGATTACATTATCCCAGCGAACGATGATGCGATCCGTGCTGTGACTTTGTATGTGACGTCTATGGCTGATGCGATCATCGCTGGTAAAGAATACGCACAGACTCAAGCTGGCGGTAAAGCTGAGCAAGCGCCTGCTGCTACTGACGAAGCACCAGCTGCTATTGAACAGCCAGAAGAAGCGCCTGCTGTAAAAAACCCAGCAGAAGCACAAGCTGATCTATAAGACTCAGTAAATAGCGCTATAATGGACAGGTTGCCTTGATAGTGTCGCTATCAGGCATCCCTATAGTGCCGTTAACAGCGTATAAGCTTATAATAGGCATGATGTAGTTTTACTCGTCATGCCTTGTTGTTAATGGACGACTCGTTCATAGGCGAGTATTGTCGCTTATGTTGGCGCCTGTTAGACACAATATGTGTTAAACGAGCACCAAAAGTGTTTTCATGACTACAACAGGCGACACTATGCAAACGAGCAGTAAAAAGACATCAAGTAAAAATTAAGCTCTCCCATACATAACTATACTAAGGTAACTCTTATGTCAGAAGTAAAAGTATCTGCCAAAATGGTAAAAGAATTGCGTGACCGTACTGGTCTTGGCATGATGGAATGTAAAAAAGCGTTAGAAGAATCAAACGGTGATGTTGAAGTTGCCATCGATAACTTGCGTAAGTCTGGTCAAGCAAAAGCGGCCAAAAAAGCAGGTAACATCGCAGCTGACGGCGCTATCATCATTGCTCAAGGTGACAACAAAGCATTCTTGTTAGAAGTTAACTGCCAGACTGACTTTGTAGCAAAAGATGACAGCTTCACTGCCTTTGCAGAAAAAGTGGCTAACCTTGCGCTAGAAAACAACGTAACTGACGTTGCTGCCATCTCTGCATTGCCTTATGGCGATGGCCAAACTGTTGAAGAAGCTCGTGTGTCACTCGTACAGAAAATCGGTGAAAACATCCAAATTCGCCGTGTTGAAACGCTAGAAGGCGCTAACATCGCATCTTACCGTCATGGCCTACGTATTGGTGTTGTGGTTTCTTATGAAGGTGGCAACGCTGAGACTGGTAAAAACCTTGCCATGCACATTGCTGCATTCAACCCTGTTGCTGTCGATGACGAAGACGTGGCAGCTGACGTACTAGCACGCGAAAAAGACATCATCGAAGCCAAAGCAAAAGAGTCTGGTAAGCCTGACAACATCGTTGAAAAAATGATCGAAGGTGGCCTACGTAAGTACCTAGACGAAGTAACTTTACTGCGTCAACCGTATGTCATGGACAACGAGAAAAAAGTTGGTGACGTACTAAAATCTGAAGGCGTAAAAGTACTTGGTTTCAAACGTCTAGAAGTTGGTGAAGGCATCGAGAAGAAACAAGAAGATTTCGCTGCTGAAGTTGCTGCCACTCAAGCCGCTAACAAGTAAGCGGTAGACCATACTGTGAGTGTTAAATAAGTTTTTATTTGACACGTAGAGTTTGGCGTTTAAGCATAAAAAAGCCCGTTAATGTATTAACGGGCTTTTTTTATGTCTGGTTTTTGGTCTTTTAGCTGATCGTTTTGTCTTTATGTTAGCGTAATGCGGCGTAGGCTGAATTGCTATAACTGGCGTTATTGTTACTGCTGGTGCCGTAGCTGACATTTTGCAGCCCACCGCTTGTGGTATTCGCATTAGTCATTTGATTGCTAGCACTCATACTAGCACCCGCCAGCCCTGCATCATTCTTATATAAGCTATGGTAGCGGCTCATGACTCTTTGGACGTAGTTACGCGTTTCTTTAAAAGGGGGAATGCCACCGTACTTATCGACATTGCCTTCGCCAGCGTTATAACCGGCGACCGCATGTTCGATATTGTTGTTGAAACGGCGCATGAGCCAAGCGATGTATTTGGCTGAGCCTTCAATATTGTCAGCAGGGTTCCACGGGTTGCTCACATTAAAGCGGCGAGCCGTTGCTGGCATCAGCTGCATCAGACCTTGCGCTCCCACGGGCGAGCGTGCATTTGGATTAAACGCTGACTCAGTATGCATCATTGCCTTCATAAGGGCAGGGTCGACGCCATGGCGATTGGCAGAGGCGCGAATATAGTTGTCATAAGCGTTACGGCTACCACTATTGCTAGCAGAGCTGCTACCGTAGTTATTACTGCTACTACTGCCGTCATACATCTTAGAGTCTTTGTAGTAAGTCACTTTTACTTTTTTGGTAAATTTATCAAAGTTGCCACTTGGATTGACATTAGTCAGTAGGACTTGTCCGCCTTTATCTTTATAGATATACATATTCCCTGCTTGAGCGGCAATGGGTAAGCTAGATAGGGCAACGGCGGTGAGTAAAATAGGAGACATGCAGCGGGTAACTAAAGTTGCAACGTTCATCATAGGGTTATCACTTTTTATCGAGTAATAGCAAATTGCTTTGCCTATAAGCGCGTCGTTTTGCGCGTTTAAGCGGTTATCGGGTTCGCAGGACTTTATAGCCATAACAGCTCTGATGATCTCGCAAAAACCACGGCTAACTAAAACCACTTGCAATAGATACAAAAAATAATAGTTGTTTACTATAACATATAATAAGTTTTTGACGCAGACAAATGCCAAAATAACGTTAGATAAATCAACACGCTATGGCGTTCCCTTCCATTATGTGAGTCACTCACTCAGCCTTTATAATACAATAAAACCTTGTGCACGTTTAAACAGTGGTAGTCCAAAAGACAGAGCAAAAGGCAGTACAAATGGGGCGTCTCAAAGGCTAAGACGCCACGTTAATCTAACGATATAGCGCGCTTAATGACTAAGCACACTGATAAAAATCGGTACCCAGACAGCGGTGACTAGCCCATTAACTGCCAGTCCAAACGCCGCATAACGCCCAGCAGTGTGACTAATCTGCCACGCTTCTACGGTGCCAAAAGCGTGAGCGGCCAAACCAAGGGCTAGGCCTTTAGCACGATCATCATCGATACCGCGAAATAAGAAGCGCGCCAAACTCCCTCCCAGTAGTCCTGAGACAATAATAATTAAGTTTGCCATTGCTAGTGGGGCTTTAATCAAATCTGCCACACTCAGGCCAATGGGTGTCGTCACTGAACGGGTAGCAAAGGCTAGGATCGTGTCATGACTTAACGAAAACAGATAAGCCAGTGACATCGGCAATAACGCGCCAACGACACTGGCAAGTGCGACGATTAACGTGAGTTTTTTGATGGGTAGCCCTTTAAAATTCATCGCGGCCAGCGGTACTGCTAGTAGTACCGTGACGTATCCTAATAGATGATCAAATACAGGCTTGGCCACACCGTAATAGTGATTGTAATCCCATTGCAGAATGAACAAAAACACGAGGACCAATACAAGCGCCGTAATGACCATCGGCAACCATGAGAGCTTACGTGCCAAGACACGGGCTATCACGTGGGCTGCTAAGGTTAACAATATCGCCGCAAGGGTTGCTGTAAACACACTATCAAAACTCATAAGATTTCCTTATTCACACAGCTCACGGCTGTCCCTTGTGCTCGTTCACGGTGGTGTGATCGTTACTCGTATCGTGATTTAGCCAGCGATTGGCAAGTATGGCCAGCCCCCAAAGTGGTATGAGTGTACTAATGATCATCGTTAGCATCACGCCCCATAGCTCATCACCTAAGGCAAATAGCAATAAGCCTGCGCCAGCGGAGACGGGCAAGAAGGCAAAGCCGCTATCGACCAATAAGGTATTACTGGCTTGGGTCAGCCAGCTTGGTAACCCTTTGAGCAGTCGCCACGTCATCAAAATAAAGAACATCGCGACCAGCCCGACGATGTTGGCCGCTTTTTCTATGCCAGCCCACTGACAAATAATAACGGCAGACTCACGGACAAAGATGACCATCGCTAAGGTCAAGATGACTGCTAGCCACAGCGGCAAAGGGGAGGAGGGAGTAGATTTCATAAGAAATTCTGGCCAAGTCAGAGATAAGTAGAGTAGCAACAAGAGGCAGTATAGGTAATAGTGCCTTAATAAGGATGGCTTATACATCAATATTTGTTGAATACGTAACAAGCGATTATATAGAGAGTAGGCAAAATTATAAAGTTTATAGGGAATAGGGCTTTTTTACTTTGCGAAGACTGTAAAAATCTAGAAGCTGAAAAATCTAAAAACTAAAAATCAAACACATGCCATAAAAAAGGATGATATCGACTGATATCATCCTTTTATTATCTACCACTAGCTGATAACGTGACTTTGAGACACGAGCAGTTTTAAAAAGCTGGCCACTGAATCAACTCTGGGAGTCAGGCGTTGGTGTTTCTTTCGCTGCTGACATCTCTACGTTTTCGTCTACAGAGTTTAGCGCATCGAACTCGTCAAAAGCCTTCTCATGCGCTTCAGTCATGGTGGGCGCTTCACTAACATCCGGTTTTTCGAACGCTTCAAGTACTGGCATCAGTAGGGTTGCCTGTGCTAACGGTAGTACATCTATAGGATCTAAGTCAGCTTGACCCAGCAGTTGTCTTAGCCGCTCGCTTGGCAAACGGATGGTCAAGCACTCATGACCATTATCATCGTAACTTTCTTCTAAGATGACGCCCAGCTCATACAAGGTGTTTTTAAGTTGTCCCGCATTATAAGGCAAGGTCAAATCAAAGGTCGTTAAATTACCTGTCAGCAACTGCTGGACAGCGAGCGACAGTGCTTCCATGCCGAGGTTTTCTCTAGAAGACACATAAACGCGATTCGGTTGACCTTCGCTAGCATAACCGATATGTGCAGGCTCATCGGTCAAATCAATCTTATTATAGACATTGAGCACTGGCACATCATTGTCGATTTCAGCCAGTACAGCTTTCACCGCTTGGATTTGCTCATGCATATCTTCACTTGAGGAGTCGATGACGTGCAGCAGCAAATCGGCTTCTAGTGTCTCCTCCAATGTTGCATGAAAAGATTCGACCAGCTCATGCGGTAGATGACGGACAAAACCCACGGTATCGACTAATACCACTCGGCCCACGCCTTGCCAGTCTAAGCGGCGTAATGTAGGATCTAGCGTGGCAAACAGTTTATCGGCAGCATAGATGTTTTCATCGACCAAACGATTAAACAGTGTAGACTTGCCGGCATTGGTATAACCAACGAGTGAGATGGTTGGCACGTCAGATTTTTGACGACGAGCACGGCCTTGGGCGCGGGTTTGACGGACTTTTTCTAGCTTGCTTTTTAGCTGATTGACGCGAGTTTGTAGCAAGCGACGATCCGTCTCCAGCTGGGTTTCACCAGGTCCACGCAAGCCAATACCGCCTTTTTGACGCTCCAAATGCGTCCAACCACGTACCAAACGTGTCGAGAGATGGTTCAGCTGCGCCAGCTCAACTTGCAGCTTACCTTCGTAGGTACGGGCACGCTGAGCAAAAATATCTAAAATCAAGCCGGTGCGATCAAGGACGCGGCATTTGACCAAGGCTTCAATATTACGCTCTTGTGAGGGCGATAAGCTATGGTTAAAAAGGACGATATCTGCATCGTGTTCGCGCACCAATTCTGCGATTTCTTCTGCTTTACCGCTACCCACGAAATACTTGGCATCAGGGCGTGAGCGTGAGCCTGTCACCAGCGCCAAACGATCTGCGCCTGCTGAATCTGCCAACAGTTCAAACTCACTAAGATCATCAGGATCTTGAATTTGGCGGATGTCTAAATGTACGATAATGGCGCGTTCGCCACCTTCATGTCTTTCAAAATAATCCAAAGAGTATCACCTATTCAATAAAATAAATATATCGTTATTATCAATTCAGTAAGCCAGCTCAGTAAGCCTCAGTACGCTTTGACATAACGTTCATATGATCCCTTATATAGGGCCTTATCACTTGATATTAAAGCGTATTATCATAATTAGCGATGGTTTTATGTTACAACGGCAATGATTGGATGTCTTATTCTCAAATGGATCGCTGTAACCAGCACATACTCTTATTGTGACGAGGGTCAACACACTAACAAAAGCCATCTATAATTCAGTGCACAAATCGTCACTGACTGACTGAATTTTGTTATACTCATGGCGCTTGTTTAAGATATATAATCATAAGTTTTTTAACCACGAGGGACACAGATGAGCCAATCTAAGTCAGGCTTTTCACTCAAACGACAATTGGGCCGCGGCAGACAAATTGCTGGCATGACCACGACAATCGCTGGGGGCATGCGCGCCGCTCAACGTATCGGGGCGTTTAAACAGCCACCACGCGAAACGCTGCCACGCTATATCCAGACGTTTTGTCGCAAAATGGCCGGCTCTTTTGGCGTAAAGGTTGTAGCCGTTGAGCCAGTAGAGCAGCATCATGGTTTATGGGTATCTAATCATGTGTCGTGGATGGATATTCCTGTGGTAGGCACGCTAAGCCCTGCTTTCTTCTTGTCCAAAGCTGAAATTGGGGATTGGCCTATCTTTGGTAAGCTGGCCCATGCGGCAGGTACGGTATTTATTGAGCGTGGCTCTGGGGATGCAGGTTCGGTCGCAGCGCAAATAGCCAGTTTTTTGACCGAAGGGTTCTCGGTGATCTTTTTTCCAGAGGCAACCACGACGGATGGTAAAAAAATCAAGCGCATACATGGCACATTGCTACAAGCGGCAATCGACGCCGATGTCCCTGTTCGTCCGCTCATTATCTCTTATGTCAATAAAGATGGTACTCTAAGCGAAGCGTTACCCTATTACGGTAAGCTTACGATGAAAGACAGCATAAAAAAGGTGCTCGATAGCAAGGATGTCACAGCCTATGTCTTACCACTTGAGCCGATAGATCCTAAAGGGCTGAATAAAAGTGAGCTGACCAATTTATTGCAAGCACGGATGCAAGAAGGTCTGGCTGAGCTACATTCTCGGGTATTGACGAAAGCCTCTAATGCTTAACTTCTCGTTTAAGTGAGAAAGCAGACGCAAAGAAAAAGGCGCCAATCGCAGTGATAATACTCGCGATTGGCGCCTTTTTTTATTTAGTCAGTTTAAAACAAAGAATGCTCTACTGATAAAAATGACTTACTGGGATGAAATTTTCTCGCTTGCTGTGCGCTATGCCAGACAGAGGCTTCAAAAAATTCATCCCAGTAATTAAAGTAAATCATCAAAGCTTAATAGTGATTAAGTTAATTGCAACGTTCTAAGGTGACGGATTGGGATGCTGTGTATGTACCGCTTCAATTGCCTCTAATACGTCTGTTGTCAGATTGACGTGAATACTGTCGATGTTGGACTGAAGCTGCTCGGTAGTGGTTGCGCCAATGATATTACTGGTGACAAACGAACGCGTGTTGACAAAAGCCAGTGCCATCTGTGCCATATCCAACCCCGCATCAGCTGCGATTTTGGCATATTGCGCCGTGGCTGCCTTTGCTTGCTCATTGGTATAACGGGCAAAGCGATCATACATCGTCAGACGCGCACCAGCAGGGCGTTTGCCGTCGAGGTATTTACCAGACAGTACGCCAAAGCCAAGCGGCGAGTAAGCGAGCAGGCCAACGTTTTCACGATGCGCGATTTCGGCCATACCAACTTCATATAAGCGATTGAGTAAACTATAAGGGTTTTGCACGGTGATGGGCGCAATCAGGCCGTTTTTATCCGCCTCCCAAAGGTAACGCATCAGACCCCAAGCGGTGTCATTTGACAGCCCATAAGCGCGAATACGGCCTTTTTTAATCTCATCATTTAACGCTTGGATGGTTTCTAAAAAGGGCGTTAAATCATCTAGCGGCTGCGCTGCCATCTCTTCTGTGTAACCGCGCTGACTAAAAAAATTCGCTTGACGCTCAGGCCAGTGTAGCTGATAAATATCAATATAATCAGTTTGTAAACGCTCTAAATTGTCATCGATAGCACGACTAATGTGTTCGGCCGTATAACGTGTCTGACCATCCCGTAAAAAATCCATCGGAGATATTTTGCTGGCAAGGATCACTTTGTCACGCTGCTTGGTTTTATGAAACCACGTGCCCATGAAGCGCTCAGTATCACCTTGCTTGTCTTTATCTGGTGGTGAAGGATACATCTCAGCCGTGTCCCAAAAGTTCACGCCCTCAGAGAGTGCCAAATCCATCTGTGTATGCGCATCAGATTCGGTGTTTTGCTGTCCCCATGTCATGGTACCTAGGCAAATTTTAGAAACCTTTTCATCCAGCTGTGGCAGCGTTTCATATTGCATGTAAGTGTCCTTTTTAAATTCGTTTTTGTTTTTTGTTTGGTGGTCGTTGATAGGATATTTGAGCGACTATACAATCCGTTATCAGTAAAAACGTACACTATAATGCGCTACTGAAACAATTTTTTTTGCTTGCTGTGCCTACGCAGACAGAGGCTGCATAAAATTTATTTCAGTAGCACTGTGTCTCTTGTATAGCTTATAAACGATAGTTGAAATAACTATATTAAATTATTACATTAACTTGATACCCGTAACGCCAGGCGGGGTGACTTTGAATACTTTTACTTTAAATAGGACGGATTGCCCCGCAAGCGGGTGATTAAAATCCACTTCGATTTCGTCATCATCGATCGCGCTGATGGTACCGGGCAGCGTGTTTTTACCTTTATCCTCAAATTCCACCATCATCCCTATTTCAGGGTTTTCAGCCACGAGCGCAAACTGGGTACGGCTAAAATGTTGGATATTGTCAGGGTTCCAGTCGCCAAACGCTTGCTCTGGCTCAAGATGGGCAGTACGGGTGTCACCTGCGCGTAGATTCATGAGCACTTGCTCAAAGCCTGGTAATAGGCTCTCATCACCAATCGTCAAGGTCACTGGCGCGTCGCGGTTAAAGGTCGAATCAATCACCGTACCGTTTTCTAGGGATACTTCAAAGTGCAGCTTCACAAGGCTGCCATAAGTAATACGTGTGTCTTCATTGGGCTTAACAAATTGTGAGTCGGTCATAGTTGTCATTTCTTTTATAAATTATGATAAATATATCAGTATGAGAGGCTGTCTTTCTAGCAGATAAATAGTCTAGCATAGTCAGTATGTTACATACCGCTATATCCTGAGAAGAGTGTAAAAACATATATAAATATCGCTTAATTACTGACTAAATTTCAATAAATTACTGTTAAAAGTAAATTTAAGTTGACTTAAATTTCTATATTGTATATAAGTGTTATCGATTCGTTAACATAGCGAATCGGGTTCTATAACGTTTAATTTAAACAATTTTGAGACGACTATGAAAAAAGCTATATTAGTAATTGGTGTATTTGCATTATTAGCACAAGGTTGTGCGACCCCTCATGTCGTACAGACTAAAAAAGTAAGTGATGTTAATTTGTCATGCACACAAATTCTTAGTGAAATTGAAGAAGCTGAACAATTTGAAAAAGACGCGCGTGCTGAGCGTAAAGTCACTGGTAAGAATGTAGCTGCCGCAGTACTGTTCTGGCCGGCATTAATTGGTACGTACTCTAATACAGAAGAAGCCATTGACGCTGCAAAAGAACGTCGTGATAATTTGAATAATCTATATGAACAAAAGAAATGTCGTTAATGCCATTGGTTTAATGGTAAGTGTTTAAAATGCTTTTATATCCCATCCAAAGAAGCTGAGAGTCTGCTCTTAGCTTTTTTTATGAGTCAGTTAACAGGATATACTATCTATAGTAATGACTAATGATAAAAAAGTAGGCAGATATGGCAAATAAACAACAAGGCTTCATCAAAAAGTGGCAAGATGACAAGGGCTTTGGCTTTATCGAAACGCAGAATGGTGAGTCCGTTTTTTTTCATATCAATGAATTTAAAGCGCGCCGTCGGCCTGAGGTCGGTGAACAAGTGGTTTTTACCGTTGGACAAGACAATCAAGGACGGATACAAGCAAAAGAAGTACAAGAGCTGAGCTTTGTACAACAAAAAATGGCTCAAAAAAATCAGCAAATCCGTCAGCGTAATACAAAGCGTAGCGCTCAAGCGGACTTTGAAGCAGGGCAAAAGAAACGCTTGTTCTTAGGCATTGGATTTTATGGCGTGTTAATTTTATTGGCGGTCACTCATAAACTGAGTTGGCTGGTCATTGCTTGGTATGCGGCTTTGGGAGTCATAACCTATGCGATGTACGCCAAAGACAAGGCCGCTGCTCAAAGCGGCGATTGGCGAACGCCTGAATCAACGCTGCATTTGCTAAGTGTCCTTGGCGGCTGGGTCGGGGCAATGGTTGCGCAGACTTATTTGCGTCATAAGTCACAAAAGCCTGAGTTTCGACTCACCTATTACTTGACCGTGGTCATCAATATGGCAGGGTTGTTGTTTGTCTTAGCGGGTGACGGCTTGGCGTTTTTAGACGGCATCTTGTAGACATTATCGATGACATAATCAGTTGGATATGAAATCGTTACATTGAAGGCGACGTGCTACTGGTATAAATTTTGCTTGCTTGCTTGCTTGCTTGCTTGCTGTGCCTGCGCAGACAGAGGCTGCGTAAAATTTATCTCAGTAGCACTATATTTATTTGATAGCGGCTCGACTATACAAGTTTACTTATTCTTCCTTCTCTAATAATTGCTTATAAACGGTTGCCGCTTTATCTGAGAAACAGCAAAAAATCACCTCACGAATTGGGAGGTTGGATGCTTGTTTATCGTCTGATTCATAGCCTTTTATATAGGCCTGTACGGCGTCAATTGCTACTTCAGTGGCTTTATCTAGTGGATAACCATAGACGCCTGTACTGATGGAGGGAAAGGCGATACTCGTCAGATTTTGCTCAGTCGCTATTGCGAGAGATTTTTGATAACAACTGGCAAGCAGTGCCTCTTCATCTCGATTGCCACCATGCCAAACAGGGCCGACAGTATGAATGACACACTGAGACGGCAAATTAAACGCTGGGCTTATTTTGGCATCGCCTGTCGGACAGCCATTCAACGTACGGCAGTATTTAAGCAGCTCAGGGCCTGCGGCGCGATGAATCGCACCGTCTACACCGCCACCGCCTAATAAGCTTGAATTGGCAGCATTGACAATGGCATCAACGTTTAGCGTGGTGATGTCTGCTTGTAACACGGATAAAGTGACTGACTTTCTAGTGATTGTGTGCTCGTTATTCGCTGCATCGGAAATGGTTATTCGTTTTTGAAAAACAGGGTTTGGGTGAGCAGGTAACATAGAGAATATCCTTTTACTTATTTTGTTTTCGCCTTTTCTCATATATTCTAAATGATTTTATAGCGTTTGCTTGTATATGGTATGAGTATAATAAGTTGTACTTTTTAAAAACGGTTGCGTTCACAAAAGGCGAACCTCAGTGATTACTTTATACAAATATACCCACCCAATTCGTACAGAGACTGGTGTTTGGGCGTCATAAGATCGTAGCTTAGACTATACAGTTAAAAAGATAGATGGCAAAAAGGCGGGTCACGTACACGTCACCCGCCTTTATTCACAGCATTATCTAGAGTAATAAGCGTTAAATGCTGCGCTTCTTTTCCAAAAACAGCATGTCAATGACAATCAGTGCCACACCGATACTAATACCCATATCAGCAATGTTAAAGATTGGATAATGCCAAACGTCGGCATTGTGTACATGGATAAAGTCAATCACATGACCATGTAGTAAACGATCAATTAAATTACCAACCGCACCGCCAAGCACCAAAGCTAAACCGAACGATAGCAGTGTGGCTTTACGCGGTGCTTTGATTAAATAAATGATCAAAAACAGCGACATGACCAGCGCCAAGCCTGAGAAGAACCACTTTTGCCACCCACCTGCATCTGCCAAAAAGCTAAAGGCCGCACCATAGTTGTAGGCGAGTGTCCAGTTAAGAACAGGTTCAATCACTGGTACGGGCTCATGAAAGGTCAGCTTGGTTTCCGCCAACCACTTCGTCCATTGATCGATGACCACCACCACCAATGCCAACAAATACCACATAAACGCGCGTCGACCATTAGCGATGACCTTTGGCGTCTTAGTTAAGCGACTTCTCGGCGTGGTTGAGCTGCCCGTGGTCGCATGCGCAGGCTTGGGAGAATGATCGACTTCTACATGCGGCTGGTTATTTTCTGACGGACCCGTTGAGTTAGGCATAGTGACGCACCTCGCCATCACCGCTGACATTGGTCACACAGCGAGCGCAGATCTCAGGGTGTGCGCTATCTGTGCCGATATCATCACGGATGTGCCAACAGCGCACGCATTTGGTACCCGTGGCGGCACTAACATCCACCACTAACTCTACAGATGCTTCTGTCTCGCTGTCGGCTTGCCCCTCTAGAGCAACGTTGTCAGCAGGGGCCGCGCTCATGGGCTGTAATGTGGCACTGCTGGTAATCAGGACGAAACGCAGCTCCTCACCCAGCTTGGCTAGGCTTTCAAACATCGAACCCTCAGCATACAGACTGACATCGGCAGATAAGTTAGCATTGATGATCTTCTCGCCACGTGCGGTTTCGATATGTTTATTTACCATGTCTTTGGCCAGCATAATACGTTGCCAGTCATCGTTGCTGATGGCACTGAGCTCAAACTCTGGGAACTCATACCATTCCTGAGTGAAGACGTAGCCACCTTTAGCCGTATCACGTTGATTCAATACTTCCCAAGCCTCTTGCGCCGTGAATGACAAGATCGGTGTGATCCAGCGAATCAAGGCATGAGCGATATGATAAATAGCCGTTTGCGCAGAGCGACGGGGCTGCCCATCAGTCTGGGTGGTGTATTGACGATCTTTGATAATATCTAAATAGAAACTGCCCAAATCTTGCGAACAAAACGCCGTCACATGTTGCGTGACTTGGTGAAAGTCCATCGCATCATACGCACTAATGATTTGCGCTTGTACCGTTTGCGCGCGCTCAAGGATAAATTTATCCAAGCTTACAAGCTCATTGATATCAACGCTGTTGGTCGTTGGATCAAAGTCATCGGTGTTGGCAAGTAAGAAACGGAGCGTATTACGGATGCGGCGATACATATCGATTGCCCCTTTAAACACCGTTTTACCAGCGCTCATCTCATAGCGATAGTCGCTTGAGGCAATCCATAAACGCAGCATATCTGCGCCCGTTTTATTGATCTCTTCTTGCGGGGTGATGATATTGCCCAGTGACTTACTCATCTTACGGCCGTTTTCATCAACGACAAAACCATGCGTCAGTACTTGTTTAAAGGGCGGACGCTCGTACATGGCTTCAGACGTTAGTAGTGACGTTTGGAACCAGCCACGGTGTTGATCAGAGCCTTCTAAGTACATATCGGCAGGATTGGTCAGCTCATCACGCTGTTCAAGTACTGCAAAGTGCGTCGTACCAGAGTCGAACCACACGTCGAGCGTATCTGTGGCTTTGTCATAGTCAGCGGCTTCGCTACCTAAGAAATCTTCACAGCTGGCATCAAACCACGCTTCCACGCCGCCTTCATTGATTTTTTGCGCGGCCGTTTCCATCAGCTCTAGCGTGTTTGGATGTAGCTCACCCGTTTCTTTGTGGGTAAAGAAGGTAATCGGCACGCCCCACGTGCGCTGGCGGGAGATACACCAGTCAGGGCGACCCGTCATCATCGCTTCAATACGGTTTTGGCCCCATGCTGGCGTCCAATTGACGGATGGAATATCAGCAAGTGCTCGCTCGCGTAACCCTTTGGTTTCCATGTTGATAAACCACTGCGGCGTGGCGCGGAAAATAATCGGCGACTTGTGACGCCAGCAATGTGGATAGCTGTGTTCAATCTTGGTGTGGCTGATTAAGTGACCGTTGTCGTGTAAGGCTGCGATGATTTTTGGATTGGCTTTATAAATATGCTCACCCGCAAATACCGCTGCGCTGTCTAAATAAACGCCTGTACCGCTTACTGGGTTTTCAACGGGTAAATTGTACTTAAGACCCACAATATAATCGTCCAAACCATGACCCGGCGCGGTATGCACGAGACCTGTACCACTGTCAGTGGTCACGTGATCGCCTAAGATAAGTGGTACTTGACGCTCTGCAATCAGTGGGTGCTGGGCACGCAGCCCTTCAAGCTCGCGTCCGGCTACAGTCGCAAGGATACCTTTGTTGTCCAACTTAAGCTCAGTCAGTGCGGTTTCAACCAAATCAGCCGCCAACAGCAAATTGCCCCTTGAAGTGGCAACCACGCTATAGTCATGCTCAGGATGTACCGAGATGGCTTGGTTGGCAGGCAATGTCCATGGCGTCGTCGTCCAGATAACAGCGGCAATACGGCTTTCAACATTAGCCAAAGCGCCAACCTTATCAGTGCCAAGCACATCAAAGCTGACATAGATGGCATCTGAGACTTTATCTTGGTATTCGACCTCAGCTTCTGCCAAGGCAGAGCTACAGTCCAAGCACCAGTTGACGGGCTTCATACCGCGGGTCACATGACCGTTTTCATGAATTTTGGCAAGCGCACGTACGATGTTGGCTTCTTGATGAAAGTTCATCGTTAGATAAGGATTGTCCCAATCACCAAACACGCCTAGGCGCTTAAAATCCGCTTTTTGCAATTCAATCTGTGTGCTGGCGTACTCACGGCAAAGACCACGAAACTCAGTGGCCGAGACTTTCTGGCCAACTTTGCCGACCTTGGCTTCGACTTTTTGCTCGATTGGCAGACCATGACAGTCCCAGCCAGGCACGTATGGCGCATCAAAACCTGATAGTGTTTTGGACTTGACGATAATGTCTTTGAGTACTTTATTGACCGCGTGACCTAAGTGAATCTGACCGTTGGCGTATGGAGGGCCATCGTGCAAAATGTACTTGGGCGCACCCGCTCGTGCCTGACGAATTTTGCCATACACGTCATCCGCTTCCCACGCCGCCAGCCAATCAGGCTCGCGCTTAGCAAGATTTGCACGCATCGCAAATGGCGTGTCGGCAAGGTTTAGGGTGTCTTTATAATCGTGGCTTGGTGTATCAGTACTTTTATCAGTCATAAAGGTGTCTTTTTAAAAGGTAGGTTAGGATTGGATTAAAAGGTCAGTGTACAATCGGATATAAAATTTAAGGCAACGCTTAGCTGATCGTTTCAACGTGCCTAGGCGTTTTTTTGTTAATAGGGTTAAAACGCTTTAAAGGTGCTATGGTGTGTATGCGATAAAACGTTTGCCACCTCTGTCATGTTTGCAAACCGCAAGCTAAAAGATTTTACCAGTAGCACAGACCGTTAGCGTCTTTATTTAGTGGTGCTGTGACTGTAAGGTTAGGCCGCGATATGCCATTTATAAGGCCCGTTACGTCAATAATAAATGCTCACGAGACGAATGCAACATAAAATACGTTTATCAGCCACAAAACACCGTGATAAGAATACATTAAATAGGTGCAAGGATAACGGCAGCTATTATATGACAAAAAGGGTAGGGTAAAAAGGGCTGACCAGTGTCGCGCGTATTTTGCCGAAAATCAACTGTTTATCTCAGGGATATGTCACCTATCACGTCATACGTGTGACCTTGTTGAGGGTTTATTTATAACCGACAAAAAATTGGCTAAACGTTAAAAAACGGACGACAACCACAATCGTAACTTCAATGACCATAGGGGCTGAATCCCTGTCAGACCTTGTGCCATCTCACCCTCTTTTAAAATGACGTAGGACGGCGTCACTTGCCCTTGCCAGTCGGCAAAGACACGGCCCTCTTGGTCGTTTACTGTGGTAAAACGATAGTTGTTTTCAGTGAGGTAGCGATGGAGTTCTTGGTCAGAACCTGATTTGATCGCAATAGTGACGATGGGATAATGGTTTTGTGCCGCAAGTTTGTCTACTGCCGGAGAGGTAACACGACAAATGGGGCACCACGTCCCCCAAAAATACACCAGCGTTGGTTGCTCACGACTCAGCGCTGCTAAATCAACCGGTTGTCCTTGATAGTCTGTTAACTGTAGCTGCGGGTTGGCTGGCATGACCGGTTGGCGCCACCAATTAAACGCCGTATAAATCACCGCGAATACCAGACCGTATAATAGTATGGTTCTAAAGACAGACCACGCCTTTTGCGTTGGTGTTTTTTTAGGTTTGTCTTTTTTCTTTTTGATATCAGTCATCATGGCTGCTTTTTTATGTCGAGTTGACTATAGATAAAAATAAACGGCTGAGTGGTCAGCCGTATTATCAAACGATTTATGATAGATGTCTTATCTTAACCGATTAGGGTTTTTTGGCGCGGTTTTGTAACGGATCACCGGTCAGTACGCTGCCTGAGTTTTCACGGCGCTCTTCATCAGTTAATTTGCTCGCTGGAATTTTGGCTTTTCGCTTCCACTTTAAGCTAAACAAATCATCACGGCGATCAAGCAAATTATGTACCGAGCCTTCGTTACGGACGTGGGTGAGCTTATCTAAATTCACGTCTGAGAAGAAGATCATTTCAGTATTGGGGGTCGTTTCTGCCATAATCGCATCATGGGGGAAGGCAAAGTCTGATGGTGAGAAAACAGACGACTGTGCGTACTGAATGTCCAAGCTCTCAACTTGCGGTAAGTTGCCCACTGAGCCGCAAATCATGACATAGCATTCGTTTTCAATCGCCCGTGCTTGTGCACAGTGGCGCACCCGCAGATAACCGTTTTTGGTATCTGTCCAAAAAGGGACGAACAAAATATCCATGTCATCAAGCGCGAGTAGGCGGGCAAGCTCTGGGAATTCAACATCATAGCAGACCAAGATACCAATACGACCAGCATCCGTATCGAATACTTTGACCTCATCACCACCTTCGATGACCCAAGCGCTACGCTCGTGCGGCGTGATATGAATTTTGCGTTGCTCTTCAACCGTACCATCGCGGCGACATAGATAACTCACATTGTACAAAGTATCGTCTTCATCGAGTAATGGCATGGAACCAGTGATCACGTTGACGTTATAGCTGACTGCTAAATGCGAAATCTCATTTTTGAACCATTCGGTATAACCGGCCAAAAATCGAATAGCGATGTTTTGATCCGTCGATTCACACAAACCCATTAATGGCGCGTTAAAGAATTCTGGTAAGCAAGCAAAATCTGAGTTGTAGTCTGCCATCACATCGACAAAAAACTCGACTTGTTGTAACAACTCTTCAGGGGATTCGACCTCACGCATTTGCCATTGAATACCACCAATACGTACTTCAGACTTACGCGTACTAGGCTTGTAATCTTGTGGCTCATAATAAATATTTGCCCACTCAAGCAAAGTTGCAAACCCTTTGGATTGTTTGTCATCGGGCAAATAAGCGGTCAAGATACGCTTGACGATAAAGCCGTTCGATAATTGAAACGACAGCGCAGGATCATGTATTTCCCGAGCTGCCACAGCGTCAATATATTCGCCAGGGGTGAGGTCTTGGTGGTTATGGTAATTAGGAATGCGGCCACCTGCCAAAATAGCGCGGAAGTTAAGCTGGCGACAAAGCTCTTTACGGGCATCATAAAGCCTACGACCTAGGCGATAACCGCGATATTCAGGATCAATCAAGGCATCCAACCCATAGATAGCATCACCCTCTGGATTGTCTCTGATAATTTCTTTTTGTCCAATCAGATCATCGTAGGTATGCGGGTTTGAAAACTTGGCATAATCCACACGCATGGATAGGACGATACCAATCAGTTGATCGTGGTCAAATAATGCAATCTGGCCTTCAGGGAAGGCATCAATTAAGGCATGAATGGTGTTCTTTGACCACGCACCGCCTAAGTTTACATAGACACGGTCCATCAGTGCTTTTAATTGCGGATAGTCTTTTTTCTTGATTTCAGCGATCGTAAGATGAAAATCATCTAATTTTTCTATTTTACTCATAATTTTCCTGTTGTGGGACTCTACGGGTTTTGGTGGTATCAAGTATATGTGTGGGGCGGTACTCAAGTTGACAAGGCTTTGCCTTTAGCGCCCTTTGTTTTGTTCGATATCATAACAAGCTGCCTGATCAGTGACAGTCTAACGTGGTAACTATTTGCTACGTTTTTGTGAGTTAACACTTTTTGTTTATTCGGGTATCACAGGTGTCTTATGTTATGGCAGTGGTCACTTTTTGCAATGTATCGAAGGTGAGAAAGCGCACGTATTGGCATTACTTAAAGTACACTGGGGAACCTATGTGGTCATATTGCTGCACCGCATCAAGCCTTTTTAATCGTTCAAGGCTTTTTAAGTGCGCTACTTATTGCAGCTTTAGTACTGCTGTATTTATAAGCTCAAACGTGTAAAAAAAGACGCTAACTTTTGCAGTTTAGCGTCTTTTTTATGTCAGGCTGATGATAAGACGGTCAGTTAAATATCAAAAATCTTACCCCGATTCATAATGTTATTTGGGTCAAAGACTTTTTTAATGTCACGTAAGTAGTCTATTTCAGTCTCGCTGCGGCTATAGTGTAGATACGGCTTTTTAGTCATACCCACCCCGTGCTCAGCAGACACAGAACCGCCATATTTTTGTACCGTCTCAAACACATACTTATTGACGATCTGACATTCGCTAAAGAAGTCGTCTTTACTCATGTTTTCAGGCTTTAAGATGTTTAGGTGCAAGTTACCATCACCGATATGGCCAAACCAGCAGACTTCAAAGTCAGGATAGTTACTGCTGACGATGTGATCAATCTCAGTGATAAATTCAGGCACATAGCTGATGAGTACAGACACATCGTTTTTGTAAGGGGTGAATACTGAGATGGTCTCAGAGATGTATTCGCGCAGTTTCCAGAGCTCCTCAGCTTGTGCGAGGCTTTGGCTCATCACCCCATCGACGACCCAGCCTTGCTCCATGCAGTGCTCAAATATGGCCATGGCTTTATCCATGATCGGCTCGTATGGCGCTTCAAACTCTAGCAGCGTATAAAACTTGGTACGTGATTCAAATGGCTCTTGGACTTGACCGTGGGCCATGAGTTTATCAATCGCGACATCATCAAAGAATTCAAACGCGGTCAAATCAATCTGCGCTTGAAACGCCGATAGGACATTCATCACATCGTTAAAGCTGTCCATGCCAAGTACCATGACGTTTAAGTCTTGCGGCTGACGTTCCAGCTTGATTTGGGCATGGGTGACTAGCCCTAGCGTGCCTTCGCTACCGATAAACAATTGGCGCAAGTCATAACCGGTGGCATTTTTGACCATACCGCGATTAAGCTGCAAGATATCGCCACGACCGGTGACGACGGTGAGTCCCATGATCCATTGACGGGTCATACCGTAGCGAATAACTTTGATACCGCCTGCATTGGTGCCGATATTGCCACCCATTTGACTGGAGCCGGCTGAGGCAAAGTCAACGGGGTAGTACAGATCTTTTGATTCGGCGAATTGTTGTAATTGCTCAGTGACCACGCCTGCTTCAATCTCAACCATGCGATCGGCAGGATAAAACTGGCCGATCCGGTTCATTTTATCCATGCTGACGACTATCTCGCCATTGGCCGCGACGGCGCCTGCAGACAGACCAGTACGACCGCCACTTGGGGTTAGAACGACATTGTGCTCATTGGCAAGGAGGACGATGGCTTGTACTTGCTCGGTGGTCTTTGGAAAGACGATGGCAGCAGCGGCTGGCGCAAAGTGTTTGGTCCAGTCTTTGCCCCAATGTTCTAAGCTCTCAAGGTCAGTTTTGATTTGGGCGGGGTCAAACTGATGGGTGTCGAGTAGAGTGTTTAAAACAATTTGGACAGCAGCGGTATTGGTTTCAGAAGGGCTTTGGCTAGATAAAGAAGTCATGGTCAAATCTCAGTAATAACGGAAGCGCGATGCATGAAAGGGAATATTATATCGCTAAATGTCTCTAACGAAACACATATAACGATGTTTACATAATTGTGTGGGTATAACTGCACGTTCGTTCGCGAGCAACTATAGAATGACACGATTGAGTGTCCATAGTTGAGCGTCAGTAGGAAAAAGCAATGCAATCAATGTTGAACAAAATAATTCACTATAGCATAAAAAGTTTTCAGGCTTGATAATCAATAATTCATCTAATCTGCTAACATCAGCGCCCGATTTTGTGTAAGATATCTAGACTGTTTTCGTTTCATTCATCATAGATTATCCCTTAGATAATTTTATAAGCAATTATAGGACAGTTCTCATATGGCGTTATCACTACAAAAAGACAAAATCCGGTTTTTATTGCTCGAAGGCCTGCATGACAATGCGTTAAAAGTACTAGAAGGAGCTGGTTATCATAATATTGAGAATATCAGTCACGCCTTAGATAAAGATGAGCTGATCGAAAAAATTAAAGATGCGCATTTTATCGGCATTCGCTCGCGTACGCAGCTGACACGTGACGTCCTTGAGCACGCACACAAGCTGATCGGTATTGGCTGCTTTTGTATCGGTACCAACCAAGTAGACTTAGACGCGGCTCGTGATCTAGGTATCCCAGTCTTTAACGCGCCATTCTCTAACACCCGTTCAGTGGCTGAGCTGGTATTGGCTGAAGCCATCATGCTATACCGCGGTATCCCTGAAAAAAATGCAACCGTCCATCGCGGCGGCTGGGGCAAGTCTGCGACCAACTCACATGAAGTGCGTGGTAAAACCATCGGTATCGTCGGTTATGGCTCTATTGGCTCGCAGTTGTCTGTGTTGGCAGAAAGTTTTGGTATGAAAGTCATCTATCATGACGCCGTGACCAAACTGCCACTGGGCAATGCCGTACAAGTAGGCAGCTTAGAGGAGCTGCTATCAACGGCTGATATCGTGACGTTGCACGTCCCTGATGTGCCAAGCACGCGTTACATGATGAAAGCGGAGCAGTTCGCGCAAATGAAAGAGGGCAGCTACTTTATCAATGCCGCTCGCGGTACTTGTGTCGAGATCGACGATCTGGCGGCGGCACTTGAGTCTGGAAAGATATTGGGCGCGGCAATTGACGTGTTCCCAAAAGAGCCAAAATCAGCTGATGAAGAGTTTGAATCACCACTGCGTAAGTTTGATAATGTCATCTTGACGCCGCATATCGGTGGCTCAACGCAAGAAGCGCAGGCCAATATTGGTCTAGAAGTAGCTGATAAGTTTGTCAGATATTCTGATCAAGGCGATACCGCGACTGCTGTCAACTTCCCAGAGGTTTCTGTTCCGTTTAAAGAAAACTCGCATCGTCTGCTCCATATTCATAAAAACGTACCGGGCGTATTGTCACAGATCAACCGCCTGTTTGCTGAAGCAGGGATTAACATCCTCGCACAGAGCCTAATGACAGAAGGCGATGTCGGTTATTTGGTCATGGATGTCGACTACAATGACTCAACAGCCGCGCTAGATCAGTTAAAAGACGTAGAAGAAACGATCCGCGTGCGTATTTTATTCTAATAACAGCGCTGATTGCCTGAATATACAACTTCTCATGAAAAACTGGTATTAAAAAAGAGATGCTCTATTCACTAGGGCATCTCTTTTTTTATGGCGTCAGGCGACAGCCTAGTCAGCTTTGATATGATTAGCTGCTTCTGCTTGCAGGCGGGCTTCAATTTTAGCTGCTTTGCGCTTTTCTATCACATCGATAACGTCGCTACCAATGTGGGCTTCGCCACGTTTTTTGGCTAACTGCATTTGATGCTCACGCTCACGGAACCGGGCTTTTTGCTCGTCTGTGGCTTTATCGATACAGTGCGGGCATGACTCGCCTTTAACATAGGCAAGGCTTTGCATGTCATCGGCAGTGATGGGCATACGGCAGGCAAAACATTGCTCATAGCTGCCTTTTTCTAAGTTATGATTGACCGAAACGCGATTGTCAAAGACAAAGCAGTCGCCTTGCCACATAGAGTCACTGGTCGGGACTTCTTCTAGATATTTTAAGATACCACCTTCTAAATGATAGACCTCTTCAAACCCTTGCTCACGCATATAAGCGGTGGACTTTTCACAGCGAATACCGCCGGTACAGAACATCGCAACTTTTTTATGTTTCGCGGGATCTAGCTCTTTTGCCACATATTCAGGAAACTCGCGGAAAGTTTCCGTATTGGGGTTGACGGCATTTTGGAACGTACCGATTTTTACCTCATAGTCGTTTCGCGTATCAATGAGAATAACGTCTGGATCTGAGATTAGCGCATTCCACTCACTAGGTTTCACATAACGACCGACTGACTGTAATGGGTCGATGTTTTCTACGCCCATGGTCACGATTTCTTTTTTGAGCTTTACTTTGGTGCGATAAAAAGGTTGGGCATCAGTATAAGACTCTTTAAAGGTAAAGCTGCCAATCGCTTCGATGCTACGTAGATACTCAAGGACATTATCAATACCTTGGCGCGTGCCAGAAATCGTACCGTTAATGCCCTCGCTTGCGATTAACAAGGTGCCTTTGACCTCATTATCGAGCATAGTGTTTAAAATTGGCTCGCGGTATTGCTCAAAATCAGCAAAGCGCGTGAACTTATAAAGGGCAGCCACAACGATATTATTAGTGACGCTATCGTAGGCGGGGGCTGACTTATCATCAGTTACAGTGGTATCTTGGATATTGCTATTTTGGGTCGTGCTCATGTCTTTCTCCTGCTGGCTAGGTCGCAAACCTAGTGCAATACGTTAAGTTTTTTGAAGTGATAAAACATTGGTGCAATTGTGGAATTGGCCAATGCGCGCGTAGTGTAGCAAATTTTTAGAATATGTTGGCGATTTTATTAAAATATTCTATAGGCACCAAAGCACTTGAAGGAATGCTAAAAAACAAAAAAGCCCAGTAAAATACTGAGCTTTTTTATATTCGCGGCGTAAGTTCAAAAGTAGAGTTTACTTACTCTGGAACCAAGTATCTGCTTTGGTGCGGGCGCTCGCGATGTCTGCACTTGATAAGTTCAATGCCAACTGGCCGATTTTGCCGCGTGCTTTGTTACGCACTTTTTCATCGAGCATACCATCACGGGCAGCCAAGTCGTACCATTTATACGCATCGACAAGATTTTTTTGCTTTTCGTCTAACAACGCAAGCGTATAGCTAGCACGGTTATCGCCACGCATGGCGGCTTTCTCTAACCAAACACGGGCTTGTTGCAAGTTTGGCTGGACACCTTCACCGCGCAAGTACATGATGGCAAGGTTCAATTGAGCAGGAGCGACGCCTTGGTTTGCTGCTTTGGTGTACCACTGAATCGCTTGTTGCGTGTTTTGGGCAACCCCTTCACCTTTTTGCAAACGCTTGGCTAGGTAAAACTGAGCATGGTCATTACCTTGAGCCGCACGATTAGATAGCTCGCTAATAGGCATCAGCTCAAAGCGTGACGTGTCCAGTGGTACGTTTGATATTAACTCAGCGTTGGCAATACCGGCACAAGAAAATAAGGCAGTAAACAACGCAGCTTTTAATAATTTCATAGCAGCTCCAAAATTAGGCAGTTAATAAGCAAAAGAAAAAGTTGTACCGTCAAATCCGTTTAGACGGTGATAACAATTAGGTGAAATCTTGCTTTAGCAGCTTACCTAATTATTAGCAATATCATTCATCATTGTAGTGTGACAACGCATAAAGTCATGGCAGATGGTCTTCATTCAACCGATAAACGGTGAAAAACATGGTGCGATTGACACTATTTTGCTAGCTTAACACCCAAACTTACGAAACTCAAATACTAATTACACGATTTAATTCCTATTTGTACTTCATTGTCCTCAATAAAATCATAGAGTTACTTAAGCGCAATAAAGGATTAATACCGTGTTAAGGTTAAAAACTGACCTTATGGATCCGCTGCATGTCCATTAATAAACCCTTGGATTATTTTGGCTGTTGTTTGGTGACACGGTAAATAGCCACATCGGCCAACAGATTGGGGGCTTGTCGTATCAATGACTTCATCAGAGTCGTGTGACCTTTCTCAGAGTCACTGACCGCAAAGCGGTTGATGATATGAATATCATGCTTGGCGCACAGCTGCTCAAAGTCTTTAAAGGTACACAGATGAATGTTTGGGGTGTTATACCATTCATAAGGCAGAGCTTCTGAGACGGGCATGAGGCCTTTTAGTCCCAAGTGTAGGCGGTTTTGCCAGTGAGCAAAGTTAGGAAAGGTAATGACGGCTTCGCGAGCCACCCGCAGCATATCAAGCAATAATACATCTGGTGATTTTACCGCTTGTAGGGCCCGCGCCATAACGACAGTGTCGAAGCTGTTATCAGCGAAACGTGCTAAACCATCATTGAGATCTTGCTCAATAATAGATAAACCTTTGGCAATGCCGTCATTGATTTTTTCTTCATCAATCTCCAGCCCATACCCCGTCACACCGCGGTTTTGTTGCAAGTGCGCGAGCAGCTCACCATTACCGCAGCCCAAGTCAAGCACGTGTGAGTGCGGGGCAATCCAACGCTCAGCCAACTGATGGTCCATTCTCATGAGCGCGCTCCTGTTTTCTGATGATTGTTGCCGCGGCTGTTTTTCGGTAGGCTACCTGTTATAAATGGCGCGGTTAAAAAGCCTTTGACGGCGCCCATATAACGCGGAATATCAAATAAGAATGAGTCATGACCGTGCGGTGCATCGACATTAATGTAGTTGACCGGCTTACCAGTGGCCATCAGCGCATCGACAATCTCTTGTGAGCGCTCTGGGGCAAAGCGCCAGTCAGTGGTGAATGACACAACCAAATATTGGCACTGGGTGTGGGCAAAGGCGGCTTTAAGTGCGTTAAGCTCTTGCTGACGGTTATTCTCGCCCTCATCTATCGCGGTTACCGTCTCTTCTAGCGCATTTTGAGTGGCTTTTTTGGTGGCCTCGACTGATGCGCCAATTGAGTCCTCAAGTGGGACTAATGGTTCTGTCGATTCTGTTGCCACTGCTGCTGGATAATCACGCGTCGGATCAAAGTAATCTAGTGCCTTGGTCATTAGCAAATACGTATTGGCATCGAAGTTTTCGCTAAAGCGTTCGCCCTGATAGCGTAGATAGCTTTCGACTTGGAACTCGACATCGTAGCCATACATAAACTTGCCGGATTTTAAATCACGGCCGAATTTGGCTTTCATGGCGTCATCGGTCAAATAGGTGATATGTCCGACCATGCGCGCTAGGATCAGGCCACGACGAGGATAAGTGCCTGCTTGTAAGTAGCGTCCGTCTTTGAAGTCAGGATCAGAGAGAATGGACTGACGCGCGACTTCATTGAAGGCGATATTTTGTGCGGACAGCTTGGGGGTACTGGCAATCACCACACAGCGCTTGAGCCTATCTGGGTAATCAACCGACCATTGTAGCGCTTGCATCCCGCCCATTGAGCCACCAACGATGGCGTGCCAAATATCAATGCCTAGGCGGTCTGACAGCATGGCTTGGGTTTTTACCCAGTCTTTAATGGTAACCAAAGGGAAATCAGGCCCATAAACTTGAGCTTCGTTATGATCACTTGTATGTGGTTTGTCTAAATGATGCTCGTCTGAGCTGACGCGGTCTGGATTGATCGTTGTGGGGCCTGTGGAGCCAAAACAGCTACCGATATTGTTGACACACACCACATAGAATTGATTGGTGTCGATGGCTTTATTCGGGCCAATCATGTTGTCCCACCAGCCAGCCTTTTTGTCATCGGCACTATGAAAACCTGCCGCATGATGGCTGCCTGACAGCGCATGACAAATAAGTATGGCATTCGACTTATCGTGGTTTAGCGTGCCATAAGTTTCGACGATCAAGTCAAACGAGGGCAGGGTACGATTGCACTCTAAGGTTAATGGCTCAGGGAAGTGAAAAATTTCGGGCGTGACGACTCCAACTGAGCCAACAGTGTTCACTTGGCTAGTCAAATCAGCTTCATCTTTTGGGAGCTGGTCACTGGTATTATCAGGGCGTGCGTTCAAAGCTACCTCGCAAGACAACAATCATCAATAAAATAAAATGGCAATATGTCGATAGGCTGTGTTGCCGACATTGTTTTTACCTACGTTTTTTACCTACACTTTGTTTACTACAACGCGCTTGCCTATTGTATGGTGATGCGCATATGAGTACAACCTTCGAGGGACATCTTTTGAGCCGAGTTTTTATCGTGACTGTATAATAGATAGATAATGGTGGGTGATAAAGAATAGTGATCGAGTATCATACGATATAAGTGAACTTTTCTCATGCGTTGTTAAGGGATAAAATGCTACACTAATCGGGCGTTCATTCAATAATGACTTAACAATCTTTTATCTGCTAATCTTTGACATGATCCCATGTTTTTCTCTAATTAACCTACTCCTAAAACAGTGCTGCTATGAAACCTGAACTGCCACCCCGTATCGCCGTCCTATTAGTTAACCTTGGTACACCTGATGAGCCGACCGCGCCTGCGGTGCGTCGTTACCTAAAACAGTTTTTGTCAGACCCACGGGTGATTGAAATCCCAAAATTCTTGTGGGCGATTATTCTAAACCTGTTTGTCTTGCCCAGTCGCCCTAAACGCGTGGCAAAGGCTTATGCCAGTATCTGGGAGGGGGACTCGCCGATTCGTAAGATACTAAAGCGCCAAGTTGAGTTGTTAGCGCCGCGTTTGGCGGATAGTGCGGGCCCCTTTCGTGTCTCTGTACATCCAGCGATGAGCTATGGTAATCCTGGACTGCCTGAGGTGATGGATACGTTGCGCGGTGAAGGGGTTGACCATTTCGTCATCTTGCCTTTGTTCCCGCAGTATTCGGCTTCTTCAGGTGGGGCGGTATATGATGCGCTTACTAAGTGGACGCTAAAACAACGCAACTTGCCAAACTATACGATTGTTAAAGATTACTTTGCCCACCCGCTGTACATTCAAGCACTGGCCGATTCGGTACGTCGTTTTCAAGCAGAGCATGGCAAGCCTGATAAGCTCATGTTTAGCTTTCATGGTATCCCGCAACCTTATGCGGATAAAGGGGATCCATACCCTAGTCGTTGCAAATGTACGGCCGCACAAGTGGCGCACGCGCTTGGTTTGCAAGAAGATGAGTGGATTATTAGCTTTCAATCACGCTTTGGCAAACAAGAGTGGGTCAAGCCCTATACCGATGTGGTGCTAGAGGATTGGGGTAAATCAGGGGTACGTTCAGTACAAGTCATCAGCCCTGCATTTTCAGCGGATTGCCTCGAGACGTTAGAGGAGCTGGCGATTGAAAACCGTGATAACTTTTTAAATGCGGGCGGGCAAGAGTATCATTATATTCCAGCACTAAACCTTGATGAGGCTCACATTGATTTGCTCGAAGCCCTAAGTGTGCCTTTGGTCAAAGGCTGGGCGGGAACGTTAGAAGGCTGGGCGTAAATAGTTACGTTTTTTATCGTATCAAAAGCCCCTTTAATAACAGTAAAATAATAGCAATAAAGGGGCTTTTATTTTGCAAATAAGGCACACACGCCTAAAGCCAAAAAATGGCTTAATTGGCTTTGTTAAAAGTCATCATCATTACTACGTTCTGCCGCTTCTTTATCCGCGATGTCTACCACATCTGGATAGTCACTGTCATCAAGGTTGTCTTGAACCAACACCTCATCAACACGTGCTTCATCGATATTCTGACGATGTATGGGCGTCAAACCTTGAGTTGCATCCGTGCCGACTTCTGAATTATCAAAACCTGCCCTGTTATCAATCACGTCGTCATCATCAGTCGTGTGCAGCATAGGGTTGTCTAAGTCGACTAACTGGTTGTCTTGGTTATCTAGAGTGACATCGTTATTGTCATTGTTGCGACGGGCATTGCCATCAATTTGATCCATCTCTTTTGGTAGTGGGGTTTTTGAGTTGTCCATAATGGGTTCCTTACTATCGATGGTTATTATTGGTTTTGTTTATCAAGATTTGTTTATCAAGATTTGTTTATCAAGAGTAGTGTGACGCGTTATGCTAGCCGCTCATAGTAGTAAGCTGTCACAGCATGTTCAAAAAATGTAAGATAGCCCGAAAAATAACTCAAGAAGATCTGATAGAGTATAGAGACGAAAGACAGTAATTTTGTCAATAGAGCGTCGGCGCAAGCGATGAGTGTGTGGGGACAAGTAACAACGGCCACTCATGTTGAGTAGCTGTCATGGAAATTTATAAGATGATAATGAGTTTTTGATGGGTGTAATGACGTCATGTTAAAGACTTAGTTGGCACCGATCTGGTATTGACCAAATGCATTGAGGAGTTGGGCACAATTTTTGCCAGTGTCTGTAAGAGGGTCGCAAAAGTATTACTGTGACGGAGGACGATATGGCTTGCTTACGCTCTATGGTTGACCACTATATGATTGGCCGCTATAAGCGCTTAAGTGTAATCGCCATAAATAAACCAAAGCGATAGTATAGATCACCGTTTCAGCCAGCTCTTCGACGATACCGCCAATAGTATGAGGGAACACAATCGCATTTTCTCCCATATATTGTATTACCGCCAATGCCGTGACACTGAGATAGAGAGAAACAGGAACACGCTTCAATACCGCATAAAGATAATGCCTTGAGTAAGCCAGCAAGCCAAGCGCAACGAGGTAAATAACGGTCAAAATGCTATCTTCCCACCAGTCATAAGATTGGCTGAGAAGTGAGAAGTCACTGGGAACAAATAAATCTGGTAGGTAGTTCAATTCGCGGCGTATCACAGTAAAAAATATCAGTGCCGCAGCCAACCAAAAAGCCCGTGCGTGTTTGAGATGGCTCTGCCAAAGATATTGCGCGCAACGTAGCAAACAGGCGAACAAGAGCAAGTTGCCAGGGATTTCAATGATGCCATCTGAAGCCAAAGTAGGAAACTCCTAGTTTTTGAAAAATAAAAAAGTGAGCGCAAAGGCTCACCGTAGATCGAAAATTATCCAATGACATACTATTTAATAGACGGCTATTATAACGCCAAATTTGTTGTGGTCAGTTAGTTATATTAACCAACTGGTCATAAGGAAAGGTTAAGCTGGACAGCACAACGTGTTTAACCATAAGTATGATGATTAACTATAGGCAGTACAAAATAAAATTGATACGTTAATAGCGACATGCGACTGGTATCAATTTTCCTTGCTTGCTGCTAATACAGAGGCTGCGAAAAATGCATTCCAGTCGCCTTATATCGTTCTTAAAGTGAATCGACTGTACTCTCCAAACTGTTATGTTAGTGCGCATTAGCACTGGTGAGTTGGCTTTATTTGCGCTTTTTTTGAGCACTTAAAAAACCCACTCATTTTATATCTTAGCCAACTGAAATCAGCGATTAATGCGCCTCATCCCAGTTTTGCCCACTATCAGTCTCAACGAGTAACGGCACGGCAAAGTCTACACTCCAACCTTTATCTACCGCTGTCGTGGTCAAGACATCTTGCATCGCATCGGTAATCAACTGGCTAATCTCATCCACTTTATCCGCATCGACTTCAAACACCAATTCGTCATGCACCTGTAGCAGCATTTTGGCCTGATCTTTTGGTAATACTTTATCAACGGCAATCATGGCAAGTTTAATCAAATCAGCGGCAGAGCCTTGTAGCGGTGCATTGATAGCAGCACGCTCAGCGCCCTGTTTGACCATACGATTGCTGTGAGTGATATCGGGCGTGTAGAGCTTGCGACCCAATATCGTCTCGACATAGCCTTGCTCATAAGCGCTGGTACGCGTGTTGATCATATAGTTCTTGACGCCTGGATAACGCTCAAAGTACATATCGATATAATCTTGCGCTTCACCGCGACTCATTTGTATCTGCTTGGCAAGGCCAAAGGCGCTCATACCATAGAGCAGTCCAAAGTTAATGGCTTTGGCATTACGGCGCTCGGTTGGTGTCACGTCTGAGACATCCTTTCCAAGCACTTCGGCCGCGGTGGCCGCGTGAATATCCAGCCCTTCGTTAAAGGCACGAGTCAGGTTGCTATCGCCTGAAAAATGCGCCATCAAACGCAGTTCAATTTGTGAGTAATCCGCGGCCAAGATCACGCGACCTTCTGGTGCGATAAAGGCTTGGCGAATCAGGCGACCTGTGGCCGTACGGATCGGAATGTTTTGCAAGTTAGGATCGGTTGAGGACAGCCTGCCCGTACTGGTTAATGCTTGATGGTAGCTGGTATGGACGCGATCAGTCTTAGCATCTGCCACATTATCCAGCGCATCGGTATAAGTACTTTTTAGCTTAGATAACCCGCGATACTCTAAAGTAATATCGACCAATGGATGGTCAATCTTTGACAAGACCGCCTCACCTGTTGAGTATTGACCAGACTTGGTTTTTTTACCACCAGGGACGCCCAGTTTGTCAAACAGCATCTCACCAAGCTGTTTCGGTGAGCCTAAGTTAAATGCTTCGCCAGCGACTTCATACGCGCGTTTTTCTAAGGCAATGATTTCTTCATCAAAGCGTTTGGACAGCTCGTTCAAAAATGAGCGTTTGATTAGGATACCGTGCGCTTCCATTTGACAAAGTATTTGGGCCGTTGGAATCTCTAGCTCATGGAGTAATTTGGCATTATTGGCGTCATTAGCAAGCTCGACGCTAAACACCTCAAACAGCTGATAAGTGATATCGGCATCTTCACACGCGTAGTCACTGGCGATATCAATGGCGACTTGATCAAAGGTGACTTGTTTCGCCCCTTTGCCAGCGACATCTTCATAGCTGATGGTTTGCGTTTGCAGATAGTGCCGTGCCAGATCGTCCATACCATGACGAGTGACAGCCGCATTAATCACATAGCTGGCGAGCATGGTATCCATTGCCCAGTTATTTGGCTGCTCATGGATGGCACCGATGAGGTCAATACCGGAGTGGGCGAGGATATGAGCGTCGTATTTTAGATGTTGACCAATTTTACCAATGCTTGGGTTTTCTAAAATAGGCTTTAAGCGTGCCAATACCATATCGCGATCAAGCTGCTTGGCTGTCAGCTCATCACCTTCTAAGCTGTGCGTTAGCGGTACATAATAAGCCTCATGGGCTTGTACGGCAAAAGATAGACCGACGATTTGTGCCTCGCGCCAGTGAACGCTGGTCGTCTCGGTATCAATGACGAAGTGCGGCGCAGATTCTAGTAATTTGACCAAATTATCAAATGCCGGCTCATCTAAAACAGTGTGCCATGCTTTGTCATGATGTTTACTGTCTTTGATATTGTCGATCTTGGTTGATTGTAGCGATTTGGCGATTTGCGCTTGGGATTCGGCATCCGCCTGGCTATCAGCGACACTTTGCGAGCCGTTCCCATTAGCATTGGCGGGATGGTTGGGATGATCAAGCGATGCCAGCTCATTTCTAAACTCAAGCTCACCATACAGCTCGCGCAACTCGTTTATGTGGGCACAAGGGTCTGTATTGATTTTTAAGTCATTCCAGTCTTGACCGATCTCCAAATCCGTGACGATAGTGGCCAGCTTGGCATTAAACGGAATATCGTCTGCGTGCTCAATCAGACCTTTGGCTCCGCGGCCTTTAATAAAGCCAATGTGCTTTAACATATTGTCAATGGTGCCGTACTCAATAAGCAGGTCTTTCGCGGTTTTTTTACCGATACCAGGCACGCCTTTGATACCGTCAGAGGCATCACCCATTAAAGTTAAAAAATCAATCATTTGATTTGGATTGATGCCGAACTTATCAATGACCGCTTGGGTGTCCGTCACTTTACCGGTAAAGCTGTCTTCTAGTATCACGCAGTCATTGACCAGCTGCATCATGTCTTTATCGCCCGTGGAGATGACCACGTGATGACCTTGTTCAACCGCACGGTGGGCCAGTGTGCCGATAATGTCATCGGCTTCTGCGCCTTCGATGCGTAACAGCGGAATGCCTAACGCCGTCACTAAACGATGAATATAAGGAATCTGTTCTACCAACTCTACATCGATGGGTGGACGAGCCGCCTTATAATCAGCAGACATATGATGGCGAAAAGTCGGCGACTTAGTATCAAAACACACGGCCATATGGGTCGGATGATAACGACGCATCAGTTTTAGCAGCGCGTTGAGCGTGCCACGAATGGCATTGGTTACCAGCCCTTGCGAGTTTTGCATGGTTTTTGGTAAAGCGTGATAAGTACGAAATAGATAATAAGAGCCATCAACCAAAATAAAAGGCGGTTGGTCTTTGTCGACGTGACTGGTGTCCATGGTCGCGACATTGGGCATGGTGTCAAAGTTTGGTAGGGCTTTGGGGTCGAGTGCCTGGTGGGAGTTGTGATTACTGTCGCTCATATTATCGCTCATAAAAGTCACTTAGTATCTGTTAGATAAAATATGTGCTTATTATAACGCTAAAATCAGCGCGTGCCGAACTGCTTAACCGTTACGAGATATTCTAGGGTTTTCCAAAATCTAAAATAAAAAAGAATCCAGCGCTGACTGGATTCTTTTATACGAAACCTTTTCTGTAAAGATAAGCCCTAACTGCTTATTTTACTTCTGAGGTGACTTCTACATCGATATTGCCACGGGTCGCTTTTGAATAGGGACAAACTTGGTGGGCTTTTTCGACCAGTTTTTGAATGTCGTCCGCTGATAGATCAGTGCTATCAGCAATGACGTGAATTTTTACGGAAAGTTTGTACTCATGATTGTCACCTTGTAACAAATCAACAGAAGTTTCAGTCGTTGAACCGAAGCTTGCGCTTTCCATTTTTTTGACCACACCCAAGGCGCTATCAAAACAAGCCCCATAACCCATAGCAAGTAACTGCTCAGGATTATTGCCCTTCTGGTTGCCGCCTGGCGGTGCCATGTTTATTTCAAGATCACTATCGCTTAGCGTTGCTGTACCCATGCGACCGCCAGTAACCTTAGATTTAGTAGAATATAATGTTTTCATAACACATCCTTTATTTTAATATTTTGAATTTTTATATTTAAGCGGTAAATTTTAATATGGGATTTAGCATAACAAACTAGTGAAGTTCCTATATAGGTCAGTCGTAAACATATACTGTGTATTTGTAAGTACGAGGCCAAACACCCTGTCATAAATTGCCACCAAAAAGGCGACTGACACGCTGTGTTTGACGATTAGGGCGGGTTTTTTTATACGCTTATTCTGCACCATTCTGCTAAATCCGCTACAATACGCTCATTATTTATTCTATTTATTTAGATTGATTTCTAAATGACACAACCGTTGAAGCCGAAAACTATGAGCGTAGATCCAAAAAAGTTAGCCAAAGAAGTTGCCAAACGCCGTACCTTTGCCATCATCTCGCATCCCGATGCAGGTAAGACTACCATGACTGAAAAGTTACTGTTGTGGGGGCAGGCGATTCAGGTGGTTGGTGAAGTCAAAGGCCGCAAAACAGATCGTCATGCCACCTCAGATTGGATGAGTATGGAGCAAGAGCGTGGTATCTCGATTACTACCTCTGTCATGCAGTTTCCTTATCAAGACCACATCGTCAACTTACTAGACACACCCGGTCACGCCGACTTTAGTGAAGATACTTACCGCACCTTGACTGCCGTGGATAGCGCGCTGATGATGGTGGATGGCGCCAAGGGTGTCGAAGAACGTACCATCAAATTGATGGAAGTTTGCCGCATGCGTGATACGCCGATTATCTCATTCGTCAATAAGCTCGATCGTCAGATTCGTGAGCCGCTAGAGCTACTGAGTGAAATCGAAGCGGTGCTAAAAATTAAATGTATTCCTGTGACTTGGCCTATTGGCATGGGACAAGATTTTATCGGCGTGTACCATTTGACCGAAAATAAGACTTACTTTTATCAAAAAGGTCATGGCGGTAAGATGACGGTTGCTGAGACCCGTGAAGGCTATGATTATCCGGATATACGTGAGCGTCTAGGGACATTGATGTTTGATGCCTTTGAAGAGTCACTTGAGCTGGTACAAATGGCGTTAGAAGAGTTCAGTGTTGAGGCGTTTTTAGCGGGTGAGATGACGCCTGTGTTGTTTGGCACGGCACTCGGCAATTTCGGTGTCAATATGGTACTCGATACGTTAGTGAAGTATGCGCCGCCGCCAAAATCCCATCCCACGCAAGAGCGTGAAGTGGCAGCAACGGAGACAGATTTTAGTGGGTTTGTCTTTAAGATTCAGGCAAATATGGATCCGCGTCACCGTGACCGCATTGCTTTTTTACGCGTCTGCTCAGGCAAGTACGAGAAAGGCATGAAAATGAAGCATGTGCGTTTGGGTAAAGACGTGCGCATTGCCGATGCATTGACCTTCCTCGCTGGTGACCGTGAAGCGTTAGAAGAGGCGTACCCGGGTGATATTATTGGGCTTCATAACCATGGGACGATTTCTATCGGTGACAGTTTCACCGAAGGCGAGGAGTTGAACTTTACCGGTATTCCGCACTTTGCCCCAGAATTGTTCCGCCGTGTGGTGCTAAAAGATCCGCTGAAATCAAAAGCGCTGCAAAAAGGTCTACAGCAGTTAAGTGAAGAGGGCGCAACACAGGTGTTTATGCCGCAGATTAACAACGATTTAATCTTGGGTGCGGTGGGTGTACTACAGTTTGAGGTGGTCGCGCATCGTCTCAAAGAAGAGTACAAGGTACAATGTATCTTTGAGCCGGTCTCGATTGCCACGGTACGCTGGATTCACTGTGATGATGAAGTGGCACTGGCTAAGTTTAAGAAAAAAGCCCACGACCAGCTGTCGTTAGATGGTGGTGGTTATTTGACCTATCTTGCGCCATCGCGGGTTAATTTGCAGCTGATGCAAGATCGTTATCCAGAAGTCACCTTTAGTAGTACGCGTGAGCACTAATATCCGTAAATATAATGTATAGCTATCTCTTAAGACACGCCAGCCGTGTCTTTTTTATTAGCTATTATTTATCTATTGAATGTGGCAAGGGGTGTGCTCAGTAGGAATAGCACCTCAAAAACACAAACAGTGTTCCTACAATACGTTGCCATGGTTACGGTAGAATATTCAGTAACGTCTTATGTGGATAAAAGAGGATATATGAACGCTGCGAATCACTTCGATATCAAAACCCCAGAAACGGCGGGGCGCTTAGCGATAAACGCCAGTCCTACACGTCTGTTAGGTCTACTAGTGAGTGGGGTGCTACTAGGGACAATGGCTATGTCCGCAAACGCTGGCAGCCTGATTAGTAGCACTGACTATCTGAACTATACTTTGCCTAAAAATCTGCAAGAGCAGTGTGTTGAGAAAGACAACTGCCCAGAGATTGAGGTTAAATATCTTCAGACCAATCATGATTGGATAAATGATATTACCAACGCCCGTATTAATCACTTAGTCGTAAACAGCAAACCGACTGAGTCAGCGCCTATTAAGACGATAAGCAGTCAGGCAGAGGTGACAGCAGCTATCGATGACTTTGCTAAATCGCAGTTGAGAGACATGCCTGAGGGTCGTTCATGGGCTTACAGTCTGACGGTAACGCCGGACTACTTAGGTCACATCAATGACGTTGAGTTGTTTGAAATTAACACGTATGTCTTCACTGGTGGCGCTCACGGTATGCCTTATAGTGAGTACTTGATGTTTGATCTCAGCAGCAAAAAACACATTCAGCTGAATGACATGCTGCAATCAGGTCAGAAGGCACGTTTTAAGGCGCTCGCTTATGATGCTTATAAAACGTGGGTGAAAACGGTGGACGATGACATCAGCAGCTATGAGAAAAATTGGCCGTTTACCTTAAGTGACAATGTGACACTGACGGATAAAGGCATCGATATTCGTTATCAGCATTATTCTATCGGTCCCTATGCTTACGGCATGCCCGTACTCAGTATCCCGTATAGTAAGCTTGATGGTGTGATAAAGCCTCGCTTTTTGCCTAAATAACTTAATAAATAACTTAAATAGTCATTACATAATGTATTGCAGCTGACATTAACATACTTAAAAAAATCTTGAGAAGACTGGCAATACTGTTTTAGAACCATTTGAACTTTAATAGAAAATAAGGAGTGACAGCATAATGAATAATACAGATAGCGTGAACACGACGGTAGACGCAGACACTTGGCAGCTTAACGCGTTAACAGAGGCGCTTGGCGATCTGACATTAACGGTCAGTGAAAGCTTGTCGGTTGGTCGTGGCAGTGATAATGATGTGGTGCTCGGCAGCAAGCAAGTATCGCGTAACCATGCCGTGCTAAGCGTATTAGAGGGTCAACTGTATGTAAAAGACTTGGATTCATCAAACGGTACGTTTATTAATGACGAACGTATCGAGGGTAATAAATCGCACCTTTTACAAGGGAGCGATACGATTGGTTTTGCAAGCTTTCGCTTTCAGGTGAATGCGCCTGTTGATGAGGCAGAAGAGACTGAAGGGTTGGCGCCAGTGGCGGCAGAGAGTACAGCGGCTAGTACGAATACGGATGAAATAGAAGCTGCTGAGACTGTAAAAGAAGCACACATGAACGAAGAGTCAACCGTTAAAGAGCCTGTGGTACAAAAAACAGGTATCGAAGAATTTTTACCGACCACAGATAATGTAGAGCCAGCATCGAGCGAAACTGCCACCTTGTCAGAATCGCCAGCGACTGCTATCAAGGAGGAAGCTGTGACAACCAAACAAAGCACACCGACAGTCTCTGTCGATAACGATCCATTAGTAGAGCAGCCAGTTGTACGTGAAGAGCCAGTTGTACGTGAAGATCCAGTTGTACGTGAAGATCCAGCAGTCCAACCAGAGCACGATAAGACGACCAAAACTGAACTACAAGAAGAAGCTGATCCTGAGGTACTGCGTGCCAAGCAGGCGGCCACCGCTCAGTTTTCGGGTACGGCTAATCTAGGCCAGTCTCGTGATCTCGGTACCGAAGGGAATAACGCGATGGATCAGGCCGTTAGTAACCCAGCCAATGCAGGGCAGGTAGAGAAAAAACCGAGCGGCAGTTGGTTTATCTGGGTATTTCTTGCCATTCTTGTGATCGGACTGGCGCTGTGGTTATTTAATATGGGCGGTGCGTAATTGGTTTTTACGTAGATGCCAAGCTGTGAATACGGGTAAATGTTAGGGGTTTGGCTAACTGGCCAGTCCTTATGGACAGGGTGATCGTCAGCGAGATTTGGTATACTTGTCTATCGATTACCAGCCACCCTAGCCACTGTTTATCACCCGCCTTTTTTTATAGCGTCAGCATTCAGTAGAGTGTTGACGCTATATTTCATTTGTATTTTTATTATTGTTTCTACTGTTTATATCTTTTGCCAATATATTGCTAAGAGAGCGTTACTATGATGACCTTTAAAGAGTATCAAGCGTTTAAAGACCGTGGCTTTAGTCACGCACCACTGGTGAAAAAACGTTTAATGGATGCACAAACCCCCGTATCTGTTTTTTCTAAAGTGCGTGATTTAAACGGTTCTGCGTATTTGTTTGAGTCTGTCGTCGGCGGTGAGCGTTGGGCGCGATACTCGATGATTGGTCTGGGTAGCGAGCTGATTTTGCAGTATGCAGACGGCCATATGACAGTCAAAAAAAATGATCATATCGATGTCGATGCGGTGGATGACCCTTTTGACTTTATTCGCACATTGATGGCGCAGTATAAGATGCCAACGCCAGCAGACATTGCTGCGTTACCGAGCTTTAGTGGGGGTTTGGTCGGCTACTTTGGCTATGACATGATACGTGTCATAGAGCCAACGGTGGGTCTGTCTGATGCACCCAATCCAATGTCGATGCCAGACATGTGGCTCATGCTTTCCATGAGCGTGATTGTTTTCGACAGTTTAGAAAACACCTTGTCTATTATTGTTTATGCCGATTGCAATGATGAGGATGGGTACAGTAAAGCCATTCGTGATCTAGAAAAAATAGAAGACAAGCTGGCAGAAACACCAAATCTGAGCGCCCCTGTGATGCCCACACCAAAGTTCACGTCAAAAACCGGCGCGGATAAATACTGTAGTGACGTCAATAAGATAAAAGAATACATCTTAGCAGGCGATGTCATGCAGGTGGTTCCAGCGCAGCGTTTGACAGCCGACTATACAGGTGACTCACTGGCCGTCTATCGCGCTCTACGGTTTTTAAATCCATCGCCTTATCTGTTTTTGGTGCATGGCTATACGCTTGATGATCATAAGCGCTTTGACATTATTGGGGCTTCGCCTGAGATACTATCGCGTATTGAAAACGGCAAAGTGACTGTGAGACCGCTCGCTGGTACCCGCAAACGTGGTCAAGATGAAGCAGAAGATCTGGCGCTTGAGCAAGAGCTGCTAAATGATGAAAAAGAGATAGCTGAGCACCTGATGCTCATTGATTTGGGTCGTAATGATATTGGCCGTGTTTGTGAGTATGGCAGTGTCAAGGTCACCGAAAAGATGTTTGTGGAGCGCTACTCACAAGTGATGCACATCGCGTCCAATGTGGAGGGCACCATATCACCCGATAAAGACGCATTGGACGTTTTTTGTGCCGCCTTCCCAGCAGGTACACTGACAGGTGCTCCCAAAATTCGTGCCATGCAGATCATTGATGAGATAGAGCCTGTGCGTCGCACCGTATTTGGCGGCTCAGTGGGGTATCTGGGCTGGCATGGCAACATGGACACAGCGATTGCTATTCGTACCGCTGTGATGCGCCGCGGTGAGATCCACATTCAAGCAGGTGCTGGCGTCGTCGCTGATTCTGTACCAGAAGCGGAGTGGGAGGAGACCAATAAAAAAGCGTTGGCATTGGTTAAAGCGGTAAAAATGGCATGTAATGGTTTGCGCATTCGCTAGCCGTTTAACAGAGCAATATAAGGCAGGTCACCAACGCGCCAAATAACGATCTTTTTAATTATAAAAAATATCAGCATAATCAATTACTTGAAAATTATTATTAAAATAATAATAAAAAAGATAAAAAAGGGCTTGCGCATCTCAAAATATTTGATAGAATAGCCACCACTTTGAGAGAACAAGCCGACTTAGCTCAGTTGGTAGAGCAACTGACTTGTAATCAGTAGGTCGCCAGTTCGATCCCGGCAGTCGGCACCATCTCTCTCAAAGTAGCTTTTTATGAATTTGTCTTAAATGAAAGTCATTTTTGTTCAAAGCAACCTAAGGTGGGGTTGGGGAGCGGTCAAACCCAACAGACTGTAAATCTGTCGCGAAAGCTTCGAAGGTTCGAATCCTTCCCCCACCACCATATTTTTTTAAAGTTTGTCATAGCGCCAAGCACACTCTTTATAGTTAACAACTCTCGATTAGAGTTGATCTGAATAAGAGTCAATGCGGGTGTGGTATAATGGTAACACCTTAGCCTTCCAAGCTAATGACGCGGGTTCGATTCCCGCCACCCGCTCCATATATACACCGTCGCAAAGCCTATCAATTATTCATCACGACCACAGTTATTTTGCTGTATCGTGATATTTTTTTTAGTGCAGCTTAAAGGTTTGATATACGCTCATATAGCTCAGCGGTAGAGCACTCCCTTGGTAAGGGAGAGGTCTCGAGTTCAATTCTCGATATGAGCTCCATTTATTAGTGAAACCCTACTTGCTTGTTTTGCTATTTATATAGCTTTGCGTTGTTATTGAATTCATAAGATATTGAAAATTATAAATACAGTGTGGCAGGTAATGATTTGAAGGTGACACTGAGGTGTTGCCTTTTAGTGCTGTCAGTTTATTAATAAATAACAACCCTATTTGTAAGACAGCTTCATTAATAACTGCTAGTAAGATAAAATATAACCATTGCTGTAGCGTATAATGCCTTACGTTGTTCAATAGATTAAAAAGCACGTATAATGTCTATATCTACGTATTCAGTGGTCACACAGATACTGAATCAAAACGTAGACAGCAACAGAGCAAAAAACAGTTTTGCAAAATAGTTTAGATAGATAAACCATAGCGTCAACGGTTTGATGGTTTTATATATATCATAGACCGTCAAACAGCTATTCACCGATCTTTGATTGATAAAGATTCACCAAAAAAAGAGGAAATACCCATG
>NZ_DFBY01000026.1:0-69756 GCF_002366815.1 Psychrobacter sp. UBA3068
CCGATAGTATGCGATGACTTGCATCTTAAAGTCCAGATCGTAACGCATAAAAATACCCCATAAGTTGAGTCCAACTTATGGGGGTCAGTTCACTGATAGTACATATCAGGGGGGGGTTTTACTGTCAGGTTACATGGGTTAAATATTTATCCATTCAAAATATCAGAGATGCTAAAAATTTGGCTGACCATTAGAGGCACTGACACCGCCATCAACAGGCAAGTTAACGCCTGTAATCATAGCCGCATCATCACTCGCTAAAAAAGTAATCGCGGCGGCAATATCTTCGGGCGTTGCCAGACGACCAAGGGCAGAGCGGGCAAAGAATTTATCCTGTTTCGCCTCATTGTCTTGAATGGCAGTCGTCATGTTTGTTTTAGTCACGCTTGGGTTGACGGCATTGACACGAACGCCATCCGGTCCATGGTCTAAGGCGAGAGTGCGCGTTAAATTGGTCACTCCAGCTTTGGCGGCATTGTAAGCGGCCATGTTCCAATCACCGCCCACCCCTGATAGTGATGAGACATTCACAATATTGCCTTTAGTTGCTATTAGATGCGGCATGACAGCTTGTGAGACATAAAAAGTCCCATTTAAATTGACATCAATGGCTGACTTCCAGTCCTCAGCAGATAGGTCTGTTATTTTTCCTTGCGTGGCTTTGCCCGCATTGTTGACCAAAATATCGATCTTTTCAAACTTATCTATCACAGCCTGGACCATCTCTTGTACTTGGCTTTGTACGCTAATGTCACACGTCACGGTCAGATAGTTGTCAGTGTGAATCCAAGAATGATCTTCCGGAAACTCTTGAGCGGTGGCTTGTAAGGTTTCAGGCGTGCGGCCTACTAAAACAACGCTGGCGCCTTCTTGAGCAAAGCGAATGGCGGTTGCCCGGCCAATACCTGAGCCTGCACCTGTGACGATAACCGTTTTTTCTTTAAAGCGTTTCATAATGTTCAATCCTTGTTATTATATGAGGGTCATTAAATAGTCTTAATACACGTACCTGTGATGGACAGCTTACAAGGGGTACGTGAGCGCAGTCTATAACTGTAAGACCTACGTACAAGCTATATTGCTTTGATATCATCATAACAATTCATTGCTATGAAAGCGACTGTGTCTGATAGCGCTTATGTAGCTTAAATTTTCGTGGCCAAAATATATCTGCCGTGCTCATAATAGGGATTTTATCTCATCATTAGCAACGTGCCGTACAAAATGATAGAGGCATTCGATGATAAGGCAATGGGTAAGGACAACATGGTAAAAAGCGAACAATCCAGTAAATTGTCTCAAGTGCGGCTACACTTATCTATTCCTGCTCGTAAAGGCGAGTCTTAGTTGTAGCAAAGTAGTGTTTTTAGAGGCCACTCATCAGTCAAATGACTAAAGATTTAAGACCTCTATTTCCATAAAAAAAGACAGCTTAAGCTGTCTTTTTTTGTATTTTAGACTAAAGAATAATGAATAACTACTTATTATTGAAGTCGTCGTTAAGACCGCTTCCAGGCAGTAATTTATCGTTATTGACTGTATTGTTGTCATCCACGTTATCGTTGTGAATGTCATCAGTATTAACGTGAGGTGTGTCCACTACATCCGTACGCAAGTCAGTCGTTGACGTGCTTGTCGATGTTGGTGTGCTTGATGCAGTCGGCGTGTTTTCACGAACTGAATCAGCAACTTTATCTGCAGTGTCTGATGTGGTCTTAGTGTGACGCGTGGTTTTTACTTTAAGACCAGTGCGTTCTTCTTCTACCTTATCCTGCATCTTGCGTAGGAAGCGGGCGGCTGCTTCTTGACCGCCAAGACCAAATGATAGTGCAAAGGCGACAGCGACAGCGCCTAGTGTCAGACCAAATGCTAGATTAACGATCGAATCAGCGATACCCATCGCTTTGAGACCCATCGCAAGTACCAAGCCCATGATCAATACGCGTACGATATTGGCTAGAAACTGTGAGCCTTGCTCAGAACGCTCAACGACTCCAGCAATGATATTGGCAAGCCAAAAGCCAATAAATAGAATGATGGCGCCTAAGATGATATTGGCACCAAAAGCGATAAACATCGTGATGATGGCTGAGATAGCTTCAAACCCTAATAGATCAGCGGCGGCGATAGCAGCAAACAACATGGCAAAGAAGATAATTGCATAGGCAACGAGGTCAGAGATTTTCTGGTTACCCATGGTTTCTTGCAGGCCAACCTTGGCTGGCAGCTGATTAACCTCGGTATTTTCGATTAGACCTTTGACAATGTTAGCGACCATACGTACGACGTAGAAAGTGACCACTAGGATAGCCGCTGCCATAAAGATGTTTGGTAGCGCTTCCATGATTTTGTTTAGCATGTTCGTCGCCGGACGAGCAATGACTTCGATTTTCAGAGCATTTAGTGCTGCAATAATAGTTGGGATGATAATCACTAAAAATGCTAATGAACCCGCAATATTTGGTAGGCTATTCTGTTCGCTCAAGCCTGCTTTTGACGCAAGTTCTTGTACATTAAAAGTAGAAACAAGGTTGGTCACAATGCCGCGTACGACTTTCGCAATGATATAACCGACCACGAAAACCACACCAGCAATGATAATGTTAGGAATAAAGCTAAAGATTTTATCCACCATATTCGTCAATGGAGCAAATAAACCATCAAGCTCTAACTGGCCAAGTACCATGGTCAAAACCACCAATAAGATAAACCAATAAACCATATCAGCAATGGTGCTGCTCATTGGTTTTACGCCAGCTCGCGCACTCAAACGCTCATCCATTGACGTTTTGGCTAGGGCTGCATTGATCGCTGTGCGGGCAACTGTCGCCACCACCCAACCAATCACACCAATGGCGATAGCACCGATCAGGTTAGGAATAAACGCCAATACTTGGTTGACCATATTTGCAAATGGTGCCGAAATAGAGTTTAAATTCAATTGGCTAAGTGCCCCAGAGATCGCGATGATAAAAATAAACCAAAAAACAATCTTAGAGATAATCCCCTCAAGATCGTAGGTTTTACCTGTTGACGAGTTCATACGTTGGTTTAAGTTAACTTTGGCTAACACTCCGCGGACCAGAGCTGCGATGCCAAGGGCCACCAACCAACCGATGATAAAAATTAAAATAGCGCCGATAATAGAACCAATAGGTCCACCCAAATAACCATTGAACGATGTATACGTTGGGTTCATCTTATCCTCCTTGAAGCATCATATAAAAGCCGCTAAAAAATATGCAGATAGCTATTAGTGAGCGGAACCAATATATAGATGATTATAATAAATAGTAATTTTTTAATTAAGTTAGGCGGCGATATTACAATTTTTGAGGATATAGTCTTATCAAAAGTATCGGTTTGCCTCATCTTGATAGCGTTAATACCAAACTCTAAATAACCATGATAAAAATTTACGCTCAATTACTTATCACCTTAACTTATTCAGCTTAGCTTATGTATTGCTGGTTTTAAAGATAGAAAGCTTAACGTGAGACTGTATTTGTGTGATAACTTGTTATTATGATGAGGTATATTTACATAGACTGTACATTCGCCCGATAATTTCATCCCAAATATGGCTCCTAAAACTAAGATTTGTTATGATAGAAGCATGTGACATCTCGCCACTATTCTTACAATTTGAGAGTACTTTATGAAAAAAATCACTACTTTAAGCGTTAGTGCACTTGCGAGTGCTATGTTATTGATCACAGGTTGTAGCACCAATAACGGCAACCAAGAGACAGCCGCTCAAAGCGTTTCTATCACCGAACAAAGCTCAGCAAATGAAAAAGTAGGTTATAGTTTGGGTTACATGATGGCTGAAGGGAATAAAGAAGCGGTCGGTGATCTAAACCTTGACACTTTTGAACAAGGCTTCCGTGATGGTTACGAAGGTAACGAATCCGCGTTGACGCAAGAGCAGATGCAAGAAGTATTGATGACATATCAAAAAGAGCAAGAAGAGAAGTTTGTTAAAGATATGGAATCAAAAGCGGCAGAAAACAAAACCAAGGGCGCAGCCTTCTTAGCAGAAAACGCTAAGAAAGAGGGCGTAACAGAAACGGCTTCTGGTTTACAGTATAAAGTCATCGAAGCTGGTACGGGTCAATCACCAAAAGCCACTGACGTGGTCGAAGTAAACTACGAAGGTAAATTGATTGATGGTACGGTATTTGATAGCTCTTATGAGCGTGGTGAGCCAATTGAGTTCCCATTAAATCAAGTCATCGCTGGCTGGACGGAAGGGCTTCAGTTGATGAAAGATGGCGGTAAATACGAGTTTTATATCCCATCAGACATCGCTTATGGCGAAGCGGGTAATGCAGGTATTGAGCCAAATAGCACGCTTATCTTTACGGTTGAGCTATTAGACGTAAAATAATGCATTATTAGCTAAGCATTGCTAAAGAACGAAAAAGCCTTCATAGCGACTATGAAGGCTTTTTTATGGATGAACTGGTTGCATTTGAGTGTTGTCAGTCTGTTCAAAAAGTGAACTGGCTCATAAATGCGTTGTCAGTTCGGCATTAGTTACAGATTTTTTTGGAATACTTTGGAGTTGCGACCGTTGTGGTATTTTTCTTGACGTGATTCCGGTAGGGCGCTGGCCTCAACTTCAGCAAAGCCTTGTTCGACGAACCAATGGGCTGTACGAGTGGTCAAAACAAATAACTTATGCAGACCATGACTGCGTGCTTGTTGCTCTAAAAATGCTAATAAGTCAGCGCCACGGCTTCCGCTACGATACTCAGGATGTACGGCCACACAAGCCACTTCTGCTGAGTCTGCATCTAGGGGATAAAGGGCGGCACAGCCTAAAATCATACCATCACGCTCAATGACACTATAGTGATCAATCTCTTGCTCTAAGCGCTCACGCGAGCGGCTGACTAAAATGCCTTGTTCTTCCAGAGGTGATAACAGCTCAATAAGCCCGACCACATCGTCAATATTGGCACGACGAATTTCTTCATAAGGATCATGGCTAATAAGGGTGCCAGAACCATCACGGGTAAATAGCTCCTCTAGTAGCGCGCCATCTTTGGCATAGGAAATAATATGCGTACGATGAACACCTTGGCGGCAAGCATTACTGGCGCAGCTTAAAAAGTAGTTAATCTCACAGTTTAAATCACGATCACGTAAAAAGCGGTCGACTTCGTTTGGAATCATTTCGCGTAACAGGCGGTCGTCGTGATTGATGCCAGCCTCTTCACCCAAAAATATGAGCTTATCAGCACCCAGTGCCACGGCTGCGCTAAGCGCCACATCTTCAGCCAGTAAATTAAAGACTTCACCAGTGGCTGAATAGCCCATTGAACCTAAAATCACGATATGGTCGTGTAAAAGGTTATTTTTGATGGCTTCCACATCGATAGAGCGTACTTCCCCCGTCATTTGGTAATCGACACCATCACGGATACCATAAGGGCGTGCGGTGACAAAATTCCCTGATATGGCATCGATGCGCGAGCCGTACATAGGGGAGTTGGCCAGTCCCATCGACAGCTGTGCTTCAATTTGCAAGCGAATCGCCCCTACCGCTTGTAAAATAGCGGGCATCGCGACCCTTGGGGTAATGCGAATATCTTGATGTAGTGGGGAGGCGATACCGGTGTTTTTTAGATTATTCTCAATTTGCGGTCGCGCCCCATGCACCAACACGAGCTTGATACCTAAGCTATGTAACAAGGCGAAATCGTGTATCAGAGTGCTAAAGTTAGGATGATTTACCGCCTCTCCCCCAAACATAATCACGAAAGTTTTGCCGCGATGGGTATTAATGTAGGGAGCGGAGTTACGAAACCAATGGACGTATTCTGGGTTGATTTGTGGCATAGCGCTAGTAGTCATAATAGGAGCAGTGATTGTCAGAAAAAGAAAAAGGGCGCAGCAAAAAAATGCCTATCGCTAAAGATTTACCATAGCAAAAAACGCCGTTATGAGCTATCTTTTATTTCATAGTGTTCATCAATGTTGATCAGGGATTGACTATATACACAACCTCTACACGGGGTTAGTGTACGTACAAACGCTTTTTGTTATGCTAAACGCTATTGCTTTACCAGCTGCGTTTTACCGATATATTAACTAGGGATAATGAAAGTCATGAAAAAAAATAACCAATTTGCTAGTCCATTTAGTGCTTGGAGCGGCCATCGCTTGTTTCACGTTGTTGCTGGTACGCTCATCGGTGCCATGGTAGTAACGCAAGCTTCAGCAATGCTGCCGACGCCAGAACAAGCGGTTGATGGGTCCGTGGCTGTGCAGGCAAGCGCCAATCAAAGCAGCAACTCAAGTGCGCAAGCCGTCAATAGTAAAATTACCGCGTCACTGATTAGTACGGACGCAAATGGTCAAGAAGTTTTGGTTCCTGTAAATGCCAGCACACGCTTGCAATCAGGGAATGTTTTAGAGTATCAAGGGTATTTTACCAATACCAATGCGGATCGAGTCCGTAAGATGACAGTGACGATGAGTATCCCTGAGCAAGTAGAATTATTGAAGACGGTATCTCCTGATTTTCCATATGGCAGTGTCGATGGCAACAATTTTGCGCGTATGCCACTACGTACAAAGGTTGATAATCAGCTACAAGATGTCGCAATGAAGTATTACAAAGCGGTTCGTTGGGATCTTGAAGGTGTGGGCCTCAATGACACAGTCGTGGTTAAGTATCGCGCGCGCGTTAAGTAAGTAGACGTTTAATATAATTTTTTGCTTAATTGTCATGGATAAAATCAAAAAAGCACCACAGCTTTAAACTGTGGTGCTTTTTTTCGTCAAGATCTAGATATTTTTATCAGGGCTGCTTATCAATAAATCAGAGAGTCGCGTATTTACTGTCAGATTTCTGTTTGATTAACTGTTTAATGGCATAAATTTGTGAAGTCGTGGCTTGCGCGCCCGCGGTAATCAAAGCTTGGCGCTGACTGGTATCTATTGAGCTGATGTGACCCACGTCAGGGGTAATGACAATGTCAGCACGATCCCGTTCATGACGCATTGATAAGGCGCGATTGGTGTTTGGCTGAGTGGTGATATTATGCTCTAAAAATCCCCAAAAGCTGCTCATTGAATTGAAGGTTGATATGCGCTTGAGAGCAAAAGAGCGGTTATTAGCAGTGGTCACATCAACAGCAATGATAACGTCAGCGCCCAAAGCACGGGCACTATCAACTGGTACCAAGCTCACCACACCGCCGTCGATGTATTTTTTGCCCACTTTTTCTGGAATACGTGGGGCGATAAAAATATTGGGCACGCTACAGGAAGCTTGGACGGCCAGTCCGGCATTCCCTGAGGTAAAGACAGTCTTTTTTAACGTGTGCTTTTCCGCAGCGACCGCCGCAAAGCCGATTGGGAAGTCTTCTATTGCTCGTCCATCCACTTTGTTATTGATAAAATTTCTGAGTTTGAAGCCCTCGACAAAACCTTGGTTAGATAAGACAAAGTCTGTTAACTCGTTATCAGCCGTCGTCAGTGCTAAATGCTCAAGCTGCGCTGGTGTATAGCCACTGGCATATAGGCTGCCAACCAAGCTGCCGACGCTGGTACCAACGATGAGCGTCGGCGTAATACCGTTCTCTTCTAATGCTTTAATCACCCCGATATGAGCAAAGCCCTTGGCTCCGCCACCACCCAAAACTAACGCAACACTAGGTGACGCTATTGCAGGTGCTTTAATCGTTGGGGTCACTGTGCTACAAGCACTCATAAATAGTGTCAATGCTATAAGTGTGCTCACATGCGTTACTACTGAATGATGACGGTATAGATGCGAAACGAAAGAAGCAGGCATAAAAAAGACCTTATATAATTGCCATAATCTAGCAAAGAAGACAGCAGTTATTGGTATGATATAACTGAAGTCATGTTTTATCGCGCACGGATTATTACGCTTATAACACACGGTACGTTGTAATATAAGTTAGTCGCGTATATAAAATTTAAAAACCTTATCTTTAGGATCTTTGATGCCCACATCGGTTAGTCACTCTTCAATCAGTCCCTCAGACCCTCCTAGGTCGGAGCCACCAGTCTCGGCGCTAGAGATGCCAGTGACTGCGCTGGCTGGTGTGGGTGTAAAAGTGGCCGAGCAATTAGAACAGCTGAGCATTAAACGAATATTTGATTTGCTGCTGCATCTGCCACGTGCTTATGAAGATCGCAGTCGATTATTGTCTATCGCAGAGGTGGCTCATGGGCAATCGGCGTTAATCACAGGACGTGTGGTACACGTTGATGCCAAACGCAGCGGTATGACAGTGGTGGTAGATGATGATACTGGCACCATATCTCTGCGCTTTTTTAAGGTTTATCGTGGTCTGGCCCAGACCATGAGCCTAGGTACAAGGTTGCAACTGTTTGGTGAAGTCAAAGTCAGTCGTTACGGCAAACAGATGCATCATCCTGAATATCACATCATTACTGATAACGCCGCTATTACCAATACAGGTTTGCAGCCCATTTATCCAAGCGTCAAAGGCTTACACCAGAATAAGCTGCGCACATTGATTAAGCTTGCGTTACAGACCGTGCGCAGCCAAGACCTGCCAATGACACTATTGACAGCGGCAGATTTTTCAGTCGTGGCCGACTTACCCTTAGTGCCTTTTGAGCCGACTAAGTCGCTTACGACAGAGCCAGACTATCCAGAAGATATCTTCTCCACATTGGCGCGTAGTGTGCCAGATAACAGTCTCAATCAAACCAATACCATGGCTTATGACGCCAATCATAATGCCATTACCGAGGCCGTTAGAGTGTCCAATAATAATGTCTATAATTTGACGATATTTGAGGCACTGGTGTTACTGCATACGCCGCCCACTTATACCGATGCGGGTCAGCAGTATAAACTGTTAATGCAATTAAGTGCGCGCACGCACGCTGCTTGTCAGCGTTTAATCATTGAGGAGCTGACGGCTCATCAGCTCAGCTTATTATATCGCCGCCAGCAATTGCATCAGCATAAGGCACCCAAATGTGCCATTAAAAGCCCATTGGCTGAGCAACTATTTGCTGCATTACCTTTTGACTTAACAGGCGCACAAAAAAAGGTAATGAAAGATATCACGACTGATATGGCAACCTCGATTCCTATGCTGCGACTGGTACAAGGGGATGTGGGCGCTGGCAAGACGTTGGTAGCAGCAGGGGCAGCAGGCTATGCTCTTGATAGCGGCTGGCAAGTGGCGGTTATGGCACCGACGGAGATTTTGGCAGAGCAGCATTTACTTAACTTTAAACACTGGTTTGAACCGTTAGGTATTGGGGTGGGGTGGCTTGCGGGTAAGCAAACCGCAAAGCAGCGACGTGAAGCGTTAGAAGCGGTGGCAGAAAACACGGTACAGATCGTCGTTGGTACTCATGCGCTGTTTCAAGAGCAGGTGCAATTTGCCAAATTGGGGCTGGTTATTATTGATGAGCAGCATCGGTTTGGCGTCGAGCAGCGTATGGCATTGACCAATAAAGGCGTGGCCAACAGTACGCCGCATCAGCTGATTATGACGGCAACGCCGATTCCGCGTACGCTTGCGATGAGTGTCTACGGCGACATGGATACCTCGATTATCGATGAGTTACCGCCTGGGCGGACCCCGATTACTACCGTGACGATTGACCGCAACCGCCGTGATGATGTGATTGAGCGTATTGCGATTAACTGCGAAGCTGGCAGGCAAGCATATTGGGTTTGCTCACTGGTAGAAGAGTCTAGTGTGCTCGATGCGCAAGCGGCCGAAGCGACTTATGAAGATTTAAACGAGCGGTTAAATATTCGTATTGGGCTGGTACATGGCAAAATGAAATCAGCAGACAAACAAGCCATCATGCAATCTTTTAAAGCAGGTCATCTGGATTTATTGATTGCTACCACGGTCATTGAAGTTGGCGTCGATGTGCCCAATGCCTCATTAATGGTCATTGAAAATGCAGAACGATTGGGTCTATCGCAATTACATCAATTGCGCGGGCGCGTTGGACGTGGCTCAACCAAAAGCTACTGTGTCCTGCTGTACCAAAAGCCATTGTCTGAAACGGGGACTGAGCGCCTAAACGTTCTACGTGATAGTACAGACGGCTTTGTCATTGCACAAAAAGACTTAGAGCTGCGCGGACCGGGGGAGCTGTTGGGTAAGCGGCAAACGGGCAATGTGGGTTATTACTTGGCCGACCTCATCCGTGATGAGCAGCTATTTGCCATAGCACAGCGGTTGGCCAAACACTTGATTGCAGATCCAGCGCGCAAAGCTGATGTCAGTCAGCTTATTCATCGCTGGATGCCAGAGGCGAGTCGTTATACTAATGCCTGATGAGTAGCTGTGGCAAGTTATCTGCTCAGATAGCAGGAGACTATTAGAGAAAGGTGTCTGTATGAACGTATACCAAAAATTAGGGTTTTGATTGAGAGACCAGCCTTACAATAGTTTATGATTTATGGACCGTTCGATCCAATTTATTAACGTGTTGTCTTTATTGTTTTATGGCCTATCTTTTTGATTTTTTGTCCTAAATTATCGGGTGGGTTTACCAAAACTGTGAACAGCATATCCTATATATAAGCATAAGACGGTGATCTAATATGTGCTATTCTCAATAACTTCATCGGATATTGTAATAATAAACAGCACTTTAGAGAGTGAGAGTTTTCTCTAGTAGATAAGCCGCGCAGTAAAGCGATTTAGATGTTATGCCAATGACCTGTTATTTTTTTATGATTCATGTGACGTATGAATATTCTTTTATTAGCACTCACATATCTGACCTTTTAATTTTATTATTGCCCGTATTTACAGAGAGTCATCATGAGCGATCTTAAAGAAACCAACCCCAAGCCAGTTGTAGAAACAGAGCTGCCACCCTATCGTCAATCTGACTCAGGGGCACAAAAATCGCCCTCAAAGCTACCATTATGGTTGTTGCCAGTATTGGCAGTGGTGCTCGTCATCGGTGTGTTGCTTGGCAAGTATTGGGGCAGTAATAACGAAACAGCCGACGTTGATTCAATAGCCTCTAACAGTGCGCCAAGTGATGGTAATAATCCAAGTGCTGCTAGTGCTGAGCAAGCGGTATTGTCAGTAGAAACGATTGTGCCAAACCAAGATGATATTGGTAATACCTTGAGTGCTGATGGCACGATCAATGCCAAAAATACGGCGAATGTCAGTGCAAAAGTGACCGGCGTCGCTATTGAGCGTATATTGGTTGAAGAAGGTGATCGCGTCAAAGCGGGCCAAGTGTTGGCAGTGTTTGATACCGATGCCATGGAGCAGCAAGTCTTACAAGCAGAAGCAGATGTTGCAGAGGCTGAGGCAACGCTTGCCAATGCCAGCGCCGATGCCGCGCGTGTTTTGCCACTGATAGATATTGATGCCATCAGTAAACAAGAGGCCGACCGCTATCGCACCGCCGAGATGAAAGCCAGAGCCGCTTTGCAGGCAGCAAAAGCCAGATTAAGTACGCAGCGGTTGACGTTAGAGAACGCCGAAGTTGTCGCACCAGTCAGTGGTATCGTTAGTGAAAAAATGGCTGAGGTTGGTATGGTGGCCGGTGGTGAGCCATTGTTTACCATTATTAAAGGCGGCGTTTTAGAATGGCGTGCGGATATCGACCCTAAGCTGGTCAGTGATATTAATATCGGTACGCCCGTACGCGTGAGCTTGCCAGATGGGGATTCTGTGATGGGGCAAGTGAGCCGTATTGCACCGACGGCGGACAACAACCGTCAGGTTACCATTTATGCCAGCTTAGCTGCCAATGCCAAAGTACGCGCCGGTATGTATCAAACTGGTGAGTTCCTCTTGGGCAGTACCAGCACACAAACGGTTCCCAATAGCGCTATTGTGAGCAACGATGGTTACGACTATGTGATGCTGGTCACCAACATAACGACTAAAAACGGTCAAACAATCGGTCGTATTCAGCAACAGCGAGTCACGTTAGGCGAACGCTTGGGCGATAGTGTCGCGGTCTCAGAGCCACTCCCTAGCGACAGTCGAATTGTGCAACAGGGCGGTAGTTTCTTAAATGATGGAGATTTGGTACGCATCGTTAATAGTGCGCGCTCAACAGACAATCCAGCAGATACTACGACGGATAGAACAACCACTGGCACAGCCACGCAGGCGCGCGCATGAGTTTAAATGTCTCAGCTTACTCGATTAAAAACCCACTGGTCGCTATTTTACTGTTTGTGCTGCTGACGCTCGGCGGCATATACGGCTTTATGAAAATGAAGGTGCAGCAGTTTCCGGATATTGACCTACCTGCGGTCGTGGTCACGGTCACTTTACCGGGTGCTGCGCCAGCACAGCTCGAAAATGACATTGCCAAAAAGGTAGAGAACAAACTCACCAGCATCGAAGGCGTCAAGCATATTAGGACGACGCTCCAAACTGGTGCAGCCACCATGGTTACTGAATTTGTCCTAGAAAAAGACATCCAAGAAGCGGTGGATGATGTGCGGTCAGCGGTCGGCGAAGTACGTGGCGATCTGCCGGCTGCCGCTAATGATCCTATTATTACCAAAGTCTCAACCGCAGGGTTTCCAGTCGTGACTTACTCTGTCGCGTCTGAAAACATGAATGTGGAAGACTTATCATGGTTTGTGGATGATACCGTCACCAAACGACTCTCTGATATCCCAGGTGTCAGCACGGTCAGCCGTATTGGTGGGCTGCAGCGTGAGATTACCGTCGCCGCTGATCCAATCGCACTCAGCGGCTTAACATTTCCTATTACACAGTTATCGCAGCAAATAGCAGGGATTCAGCAAGACAGCTCAGGTGGTGAAGCAGAGGTGGGCAAAACCACTCAGACCATTCGAGTACTTGGCGCTGTTGAGCGTGCTAGTGAGCTTAATGACTTACAAGTGGCTGTCCCTACAGGCGGCACGCAGGCCCTTGGGCGTATGGCACAAATCACGGATGGCGCGGCGGACCCAAGCTCTATTGCCAAGCTAAATGGTCAAACCGTGGTGGCATTTAATATTACCCGATCACGCGGTGCCAGTGAAGTTGAAGTGATGGAACTTGTCGATGCAGAGCTTGCCAAGCTCACGGCCGATGTCGGCAATATCAGTATCGAAAAAGTCTATGATCGGGCAACGCCAATTGCTGAGGACTATCAGGCCTCATTACGCATGCTGATTGAAGGTGGCCTATTAGCAGTGGTGGTGGTTTTCTTGTTTTTACGCAATATTCGGGCGACCATCGTGGCCGCCGTTGCCTTGCCACTGTCTGTCATTCCAACCTTTTTGGGTATGTATTTGTTTGGCTTTAGTCTCAATATCATCTCGCTGTTGGCATTATCTTTGGTGATCGGCGTACTGGTTGATGATGCTATCGTCGAAGTCGAAAATATCATACGACATCTGCGCATGGGTAAGACGCCTTATGAAGCCGCGATGGAAGCGGCGGATGAGATTGGTTTGGCGGTGGTAGCAACCACCTTTACTTTGATTGCGGTATTTTTGCCCACGGCCTTTATGGGCGGCATTGTTGGACAGTTCTTTCGCCAGTTTGGTTGGACGGCAGCCTTGTCGATTTTTGCGTCATTGATGGTCGCGCGTCTGATTACCCCCATGATGGCTGCGTATATATTGCGACCAGAAAAAAAGCATGTTGAAAAACAAAGCGCGCTGATGGATAGGTATCTTAAAATAGTAGCGTGGACCTTGCATCATCGCTGGCTTACGATGGGGGCAACTTTAATATTATTTGTGGCCTCGCTGACGCTTGTGAAGCTATTGCCCACGTCTTTTATTCCTGATAATGACATTGACCAAACGCGTGTGGCAATTGAGCTGACCCCTGATGTGGCGCTAGAAGATACTGAACGAGTAGCAGCACTGGCAAGCGCGCGTATTTTAGCCATGCCTGAAGTGACCAATATTTTTACGTCAGTAGGGGAAGCTCAAGCGACGATGGACTCAAACTCGAGTGGCGGCAAGGCTGAGAACATCGCTGGTTTAGATATTGTGCTTGCCCCAAGGGCAGAGCGCGGCACCAAACAAGAGATTGAACGAAAAATTAGCCGTTTGTTGGCAGAGGTGCCCGGCGCTCGCTTTACTGTCGGTCTGTCGAGTGGCGGTGAAAGCGGCTATAACTTTTCGATGACCAGTACCAATCCGCAGTTGCTTGAACAGACCGCTCAGCAGATTATGTCAGAGATCCGAAGTCTGCCTAGTGCAGGCTCAGTGACCAGTGACCGCAGTCTGCCGCGTCAAGAGCTGACGGTAACACCAGACCGATTGGCGATGGCTGATAAGGGCGTGACCACACAAGACATCGCTACGACGTTACGTGTGGCGACCGTTGGTGACTATGAGCAGCGTTTATCCAAGCTCAATTTAGACACGCGCCAGATTCCTATTGTGATACGCCTGCCAGATGTTGCCAAGCAAAACGTTAGTCAGTTAGAAGGTTTGTACGTGCCAAGCTCACTACCAGCAGGACAGGGCGTGCGTGTGGGTGAGGTCGCATCCTTAGACTTTGGTACAGGGCCTGCACAAATTAATAGGCTTGATCGAGAGCGTGCTATTAGTATTACGGTTCAGCCGGCGAATGGCGAGCTTGGCGATTTGGTGCAAGCGGTCAAAGCCGTACCTGCGATGCAAAAATTACCGCCTTCGATTACTATTATTGATCAAGGTCAAGCCGAGAACATGGCGGATCTATTTAGTGGCTTTGTGATTGCGATGTCGGTGGGTGTGGTTTGTATCTTAGGGGTGCTGATTTTACTATTCGGTCGTATACTACAACCTTTTACCATTCTGATGGCGTTACCGCTCTCTATTGGCGGCGCCTTTGTGGGCTTGGTTATTACCAATAGTAGCCTCTCTATGCCCTCAATGATTGGTTTTATTATGTTGATGGGCATCGCGACCAAAAACTCTATCTTGCTGGTTGATTATGCACTGATTGCCCAGCGTCGCGGTTTGGCACGTTTTGAAGCGATTATTGATGCGTGTCGTAAACGTGCGCGTCCTATTATTATGACCACCATTGCGATGGGTGCTGGCATGTTGCCATTAGTGTTTGGTTGGGGAGACGCTGACCCTACGTTTAGACGCCCGATGGCGGCGGCTGTATTGGGTGGTTTGGTGACCTCTACGTTATTGAGTTTGGTGGTGATTCCAGTGGTTTACACCTTGATGGATGATGTGTCAGGTTGGTTTGCTAAGTGGCTCACGCCGCATGGTAAGCCAGAGACAGTGACGGAGGAAAAATAGCGCTCTCACAGTATTCATCCTCCTTAGTAAGTGACGTAAAAAGCTCAAACTGTCTCTAAATACAGTTTGAGATTTTTGATGGGTCAGCTATTCGCTACTAGAGGATGCTTTTATAAAATTGAATAGGCGTCATATAGATTGTTGAGAGACAAGCGACTAAGGTTATGGGCGTTAAGTATGGTTATTTGTATGACGTTAGTCTTAAACGGGTAAGTTGAGTGGCTTAATTAACCCCGTCTTTGCTATAGTCGCTTCAGTTGAATTGGTCAAAGGCACTGTATGTTAAAGGCACTGTGTTTATCAGTATCTTATCCGTGTCTTATTTATTATTAACTTAATAATTACTAGAACGATAAACCCATACCTCCAAATACGAAAAAATAAGGAATAGCGATGATTAACGCATATGCAGCAGAAGAAAAAGGCGGAAAGTTTGTACCGTATCAATATGACCCTGGCACTTTGGGTGATCATGAGGTAGAAATCGAAGTACATAGCTGCGGTATCTGCCACAGTGATTTGTCGATGTGGCAAAACGAATGGGGCATGACCGAGTATCCGTTTGTAGGTGGCCATGAAGTTGCCGGGAAAGTTCTTGCAAAAGGCAAGCACGTCAAACATATCGAGTTAGGCGATAAAGTGGGTCTGGGGTGGCATAAAGGATACTGCAACGTTTGTGATCTATGTATCGGTGGCGACCACAACCTGTGTCCTGAGCAAGAAGGTACGATCATTGGTAACCATGGCGGCTTTGCGGATAAAGTACGGGCAAAAGACACCAGCGTTATCAAAATACCTGAAGGGCTTGATTTTAATGCTGTAGGACCATTGCTATGCGGCGGCGTCACTGTGTTCAACCCGCTTATGCAGTACGACATCAAGCCAACCTCTAGAGTGGCTGTGATTGGTATTGGCGGCTTAGGTCATTTGGCACTGCAATTTGCCAATGCGTGGGGCTGTGAAGTGACGGCATTTACCAGTGAGTCAAAAATGGAAGAAGCAAAAGAGATGGGCGCTCACCACTCATTAAACTCAAGAGAGGATAGCGAGATCGAAAAAGCCGCGGGCTCTTTTGATTTAATCATCTCAACAGTGAACGTAGATATGAACTGGGATATGGTTATTAAGACGTTGAGACCAAAGGGTAAGCTACACTTTGTTGGGATTTTAGAAGCGCCGCTAGAGATATCGGCTGCGCCAATGATTATGGCTCAAAACAGTCTCTCAGGCTCACCAGTTGGCTCACCATCCACCCTTCGAAAAATGCTAGATTTTGCCGCTCGATACAATATTCAGCCAGTGATTGAAACCTACAAAATGTCTGAGATTAACGAAGCATTTGAGCGCCTAGAGAGCGGTAACGCGCGCTATAGAGTGGTGCTAGAAAGAGACTAAACGCCTTTAAAATAGCTAAACATAATCATTAGTTAAGCACACTCCTAATAGTGATACCTCATTTAAGATCGGGGTATCACTATTTTTTATACACAGTCATTTAACTTTTTACGAAATATTAGAAAAATGTTTAGCATTTAGATTAATATTTAAAGGTCTTCACTTAACGGTTTACTCACACAGCGTGCGATACGATTATCTATAAGCTATTTTTTAGTCATTGTGAGGGCATAAAAAACCCCTGCTAATGTTGCGCTCAACAATAGCAGGGGTTAATAGTATGAATCTTTATTACTCAGTATGAATCTTTATTACTTGGTATGATAGGTAATTACTCAATGACATAAAAAATCATCAAAATAGTAAACTTTATTCTACTGTAACTGATTTTGCCAAATTGCGTGGCTGGTCGACATCGGTGCCGCGCATCACAGCCACATGGTATGACAATAGCTGCACTGGCACGCTATAGACGATAGGCGCTAAGACTTCGCAGACTTCAGGCACGTACACCACGTGCAAACGGTCTTCTGCGACCATTTGACTGGCTTCACTGGCGAAGACAAATAGCTCACCGTGACGGGCGTGTACTTCTTGCATGTTGGCTTTGAGCTTATCAAACATACTGTCTTTCGGGGCGAGTACGACGATTGGCATGTCTTTATCGACCAACGCCAATGGGCCATGCTTGAGCTCACCTGCGGCATAACCTTCTGCGTGAATGTAGGATATTTCTTTTAGTTTTAGTGCGCCCTCTAGTGCAATTGGGAACTGGAGACCACGTCCCAAAAACAGGCAGCTTTTCTTGTCTTCAAAATGCTCGCTCATTGTCTTAATAGGCGCATCGAGGTTTAAGCTGGCATACAGCTGACCAGGCAGTTGTTGTAGCTCGCCAATCAACGTAGTCAAACGCTCACCGGTCACACGCTGTTGAATAACCCCGACCTTTAACACCAGTAACATTAAAGCGGCAAGTTGAGTCGTAAAGGCTTTGGTAGAAGCCACGCCAATTTCTGGTCCTGCTAGGGTCGGTAAGAAAATATCTGTCTCGCGTACCAGTGACGAGGTCGGGACGTTGCACAATGCTAAACTTACGAGGCCTGCTGGCGTCTGCTTTTGGATATCACGTAGCGCGGATAACGTGTCAGCAGTTTCACCCGACTGAGAAATACAAATCACCAAGCAGTTATCCACGACGACTGGATTGCGATAACGGAATTCACTGGCCACTTCAACGGAACAGGGCACCCGGATAAGACTTTCAAACCAGTATTTTGCGACCAGACCTGAGTGATAACTGGTTCCACAAGCGAGGATCTGTACGTGGCGGATACCTGCAAGTTGCGTCTCATAACGCTGCAAGAAGTCATCACGCAGCTTAGAGGTTTCATTATTGTCTAAAGCCATCTCAATAGTACGGGCGACCGCATCTGGCTGCTCATAGATTTCTTTGAGCATATAGTGCTTAAACTCACCTTTGTCAGCATTGTGCTGGGTTGCATCAATTTCATGAATTTGACGGGTGACTTCCACACCATCAGCATAAATTTGAATACTTTTACGAGTCAGCTTGGCAATGTCGCCTTCTTCTAAATACATAAAGCGGTTGGTCACGGGTAACAGTGCCAACTGATCTGAGGCGATAAAGTTCTCACCGATACCGACGCCAATCACCAGTGGTGAGCCTAGACGTACGCTAATCAGCTCATCTGGACAATCGATATGCACAATGCCAAGGGCAAAAGCACCGTGTAATAGTGGGGTCACAGTGCGAACCGCTTCTAGTAAGTCAGGCGTTTCTTGATAGATATCATTAATCAAATGGGCCACGACTTCGGTATCTGTTTGTGAGGTAAACTCATAACCTTTGGCCACGAGCGTTTCTTTGAGCTCAGCGTAGTTTTCAACAATACCATTATGCACCACGGCGATTTTACCGGACACATGCGGGTGTGCATTACGTTGGGCGGGTTCGCCATGAGTCGCCCAGCGTGTGTGAGCGATACCGATATGACCATCAAAGAATTCTGGGTTGACGGCAACGGCATCGACCAGTGCCTGCACTTTGCCCACTTGACGTTCGCGATGTAGCTCGCCATTACGAATAACGGTTAAACCAGCAGAATCATAGCCTCTGTATTCCAAGCGCTTGAGACCTTCAAGTAAGATATTGGCGATATTACGCTCAGCAACTGCTCCTACAATTCCACACATGGCTATTCCTTAAAGTTAATTTTTGATGTTTTGAGAGTGATTATATTTAGTCAATAAGACGTCTGTTTGATGATTAGCGACGCATACCGTGACGGATTGATAAATATGATGAAGCAGCACCACAAAAATTGCCGCACTGCTTCAGTGTGCTAAAGGATGATTGTCATTGATTTAGCGAATGTATCCGTTACTTTTTAGTGGGGCGCTGGTAATCGTTTTTTTGTGTTTGCCGAGCACGTCCAAACGCTAACGCCTTAGCATCCACGTCTTTGGTAATCACTGAACCGGCTGCCACAGTAGCGGTATCTCCTATGGTTACTGGCGCCACCAAACTGGCGTTAGAACCGATGAATGCATTATCTTCAATAATGGTCTGTGACTTATTGACCCCGTCATAATTACAAGTAATCACACCTGCACCAACATTAACGCCTGACCCGACGGTGGCATCACCAACGTAGCTTAAGTGGTTAACCTTGCTGCCGTGACCAATGGTCGATTTTTTAATCTCGACGAAATTACCCACTTTACTGTTATCAGCCAATACGGTTTGAGGACGCAAATGGGCAAAAGGACCAATATCGACCGCCGCGCCGACTTCGGTACTATCAATCACACAATAAGGCTTGAGGTGACAAGCGTTACCAATGTGGGCATTTTTGATGATACAGCCCGCTTCGATATAGACATTATCGCCTAACGTGCAATCGCCTTCGAATACCACACCGACATCGACGAACACGTCTTGACCAGCAGTCAAAGTGCCACGAATATCAACGCGGGTAGGGTCGGCGAACTGTACACCTGCTTCTTGTAAGTCAGCGACCAGCTTGCTTTGCCATGTACGCTCTAAGCTGGCGAGCTGTTGGCGGTTGTTAACGCCTTCAATCTCAAACGTATGCTCAGGTTCAATGGCGGCAATAGTAATACCGTCAGCGACTGCCATTTTTACGATATCGGTCAGATAGTATTCTTGCTGGGCATTGTCGTTAGACAACTCAGGCAAGTACTTATGTAGTAGCGCATTATCAACGCAATAAATGCCGCTGTTGATCTCTTTGATACCTTGCTCATCAGTATCCGCGTCTTTTTGCTCAATGATGGCAGTAATATTACCCGCTTGGTCACGCTTGATACGGCCGAGTCCAAATGGATTATCAACGGTCAACGTCAGCATAGACACACCATCTGTATTTGCTGTTTTTAATGCTGCTAATGTTTGGCAGCTGACCAACGGCACATCGCCATACAGAATAAGGCTTTGGCCCTCTGTTGGTAGATCAGACAGAGTGACTTTGACCGCATGGCCAGTACCTAGCTGTTCAGTTTGCGCGACCCAAGTGATGGAGGACTGGGTATACTGATTGGTAATTTCTGACTTTACTTGTTCACCACCAAAACCGTGGACAATAATCGTTTCATCCACAGTGAGCTGGTGACAGGTATCTAATACGTGAGCCAATAGGGATTTACCAGCCAGCGTTTGCAGTACTTTTGGCTTGGCCGATTGCATACGTGTGCCTTTACCGGCAGCTAAAATAATCACAGACAGAGACGGTTGCATAAAAATCCTAAACATGTAACTAAATATTTTATAAAGTATAGCCTAAAAGTATCGACAAAAAAGTGCCAACGCGTTCAGGCTTTGTAACCCAGTATGGTCAAACGCTGTAGCACATTACGACGCTAAAAGCAGCAAAAAAACCTGATAGAAAGTTACGGCGATTGATAGTAAGCACTTATCAGCAGTCAAATATATCGCGTTTTACGATTGAGCTTGTCTTTTAATAATCATATGTCACTTATGTCACTTATGTCAGTCACTGAGGTATCAACAAGGGTAGGCTATCAGGAACAAATGTCATCACACTTATAAAAATAACCAGCCACACAACTGCTGCCATGACACCGGCAATAATGTCGTCTAACATCACGCCAAGACCACCAGCCACTTTTTTATCCGCCCAGCCAATCGGTGGCGGTTTTAAGATGTCAAACACGCGAAATAGGATAAATGCCGTCGGTAGCCAACCCCAAAACATCGGCTGCAACAGCATCAACAAGGGGTCCTCAGGTGTCGGGAACACATAAGAAAAAATATAAGACAAAGGTAATAAGGTAATCCACATGCCTGCCCATTCATCCCACACAATGTGCGGATCATCATGTACCTGCATCAAATCAGACGTACGTCCGCAGATCCAAACCCCAACCAAACAAGACAAAATGGTCAGCGCTAAAAAAGGGATAAACCCCAAGCTTATGAGCGGCACGCCTACAATCAGACCACCCGCCGTACCCCAAGTACCGGGTGCACGGCGGGGTAGACCACTACCTAAACCAATACCGAGCCAATAGACCGTACGGTCAAGCATATTGGCATTTACTGGCAGAGGTGGGCAGTCATTGGCTTTACGAATATCGGGCTTAGATAAGTCATGATCGGTCATGGGTTAACCTGCAAAATGTTGGTAACCCGTCAGAGTGGGCCATGTGGAAAACGGAGCGGGATGGGAGGGGGTGACTGACTGTCCTTGATAACACAGCTCAGGACACAGACTTGTCGCCCCTTCTACAGTAGTGTCTGTACTACCTGCTAGCGCCACCACTTCACCAATACAAGTTACTGGCGTACTGCCGTTAGGCGGTTCGATGTGAGCAGGTAAGGTAAAAGCCAGCTCGTAATCATCACCACCCGTCAACTGACACAACAGACGCTCAGACAAATCAACGGTCGCTAATGGCGTGCTAATAGGTAGCTGTTCTAGATGTAGGCGCATACTAACGGCGCTTTGATGACAGACGTGTCCCAAATCTTGATAGAGACCATCAGAGATATCTATCATTGCTGTGGCACCGATTTTTGCCAATGCGGCCCCTAAGGCAATCCTTGGGGTGGGCATGTGCAGACGATGCGCAAGCTTTATACCTTGCACGTTGTCAGGGTTTTGCAACGCGTAACTGGCATCACCAAGTGTGCCTGATGCATAGACTTTATCGCCTACTTGCGCACCTGAACGGTAAACCGCTGGCGTATCAGCAGCTAGAACTCCCTGCGCACTCACGCTCAGTACTAGATTATCGCTGCGTGTGGTATCACCGCCGATTAGGGCCACACCAAATAGCTGGCAAGCATGAAATAACCCTTTGGCAAACTCAGTGAGCCATTCGTTATTTGCTAAACGTTCAGGTAGCGCCAACGCGAGCAAAATACTATGCGGCGTGGCCCCCATGGCCGCAATGTCTGAGACATTAACGGCCACCGCTTTATAACCAATCGTAAAGGCTAGGGTGTTAACCTGTTCCCAGTCGGCACTAAAGTGTCGACCCTGAACGAGTGTGTCAATGCAGCTGACTAAGCGCGAACCTGCAGGCAATGCCATTACCGCGGCATCATCACCAATACCTTTTTCGATACTACTTGAGGGTGGCGGTGCTGCTTGCATTTGTGAAAATATGCGCTCAATCAGCTCAAATTCGTTCATGATCAGTCTTGGCTTTTGGTGTTAGCGTCTTTTTTACTGGCCTTAAACTCACTGATATTAGCACTGGCTTTGCTAGCGCTATTACGTTTGACGCTGGCATTATTGGCACTGATACGCGGTTTGTTTGAGGCAGTTGGTTGGCTGTCACTATCGGTCTCAGGAGCTGTTTCAGTCGTATTAACTGGTTTGGCTTCAGACTGTTTACTGACGGCTTTTTGTGATGTGCGTAGATTGGCTTTGGTGTCTGACTCTACTTCAACGGCACGCAGTTCAATGGCCATTCTATCGAGTACGGCGTTAATCAATTTATGGGCATCAGTCGCCCCAAAATGATTGTTGAGCTTCATCGCCTCATCAAGCACTACTTTATATGGAATCTCTAAACGATTCTGTAGCTCATAAGCCCCAATCAATAAAATGGCGTGTTCAACGGTATCCAGTTTATCAATGCCACGATCAAGATGCTGGCTGATAAGGGCATCTAGCGCTTCAATCTGCTCTGGGATATCGCGCATCATCTCGTGATAATAGCCGATGTGTACGGTATGCATGGCATTGGTCGCGCGTGTACGAGCGGCGATGTCATGTGGGGGATTGGCTTTCCAGCCAAGTTTACCATCTATATCAAAGCGGCGATCAGTGACAAGCCATTCGTATAGGCCTTGCATGGCAAAGCGCCGTGCCTTACGGATGGCAGTGTGACTGGTCTTATAAGAAGACTCACTCATATCGAAGGTTTGATCGCCCGCACTACTGCTCGCTATACGGGTAGCTTCAGCTTGTTGATCATTGGCTTGTGCGGTTTTCGCAGCGCTAATAGCGCGCTTGAGTTGGTCAGTCATAGGGGGTCTGTACCTAAATTTTTGAGATAATACCTAACCAACACATCAGTCAGCAACGGGTGCCATGGAAATCCTCAAACGTACCGCTTATAGGGCGTGTGTTTGCGTCTTTCACTACTTTATATTTTGGAAAAGGTATAGAAATACGGCGAAAATTCAATAAACAATCAGTGTTTTATCGTTGGTTATAGCGGCTATTTAATTGTCGTTATTATCAACAAGTAGCCGCTAAAAGCAAACGTTTAGACTAGACAACGTGAATCATTGGGCCTTCGTTTGAACAAAGAGCGTTGACACAGCGGTAGCTGAAACAAAGGCCGCTTGATTAATAACGCTTAAGCATCATCGCTATCATCATCAATATCTAGCTGTGAGAGCACAGCAATCATCTCTAACACAACCATAGCCGCTTCAGAGCCTTTATTACCAGCTTTGGTGCCAGAGCGTTCGATGGCTTGTTCGATACTGTCGGTCGTCAATACGCCATTGGCCACTGGGATATTGTAATCAATAGCCACGCTGCTTAAACCTTTGGCAGATTCGCTTGCGACAAAGTCAAAATGCGGCGTGCTACCACGGATAATCGCGCCTAAAGCAATAATGGCATCAAAGCGATCAGATTCCGCAGCGCGCTGAGCAACCAATGGCAACTCAAAAGCGCCCGGCACGCGAATCACGGTAATATTGCTACCCAATACGCCGTGACGCAAAAGCGCATCAATCGCACCATCTACCAAAGATTCAACGACAAAACCGTTAAAACGACCAACCACAATACCGATACGGACATCGGTGTTTTGATGCAAATTACCATCGATATGGGTGACGTCATTGCGCTGCTGTTGTAAATTCGACATAAAAGATCCTTTGCTTAATTGGCTTGTAATGGGGATATAGGAGTAAACGAATCGCTAAATACAGTAGAGAGGTTTAAATAACTTGTTTGACTGTTTACTCGTGAATAAATAGTCAAATGAATGGGTAGTTAAATGAACAAAAATAAATGGTTAGCGCTATGATAACATTTTTTCTAATTTATTGGCATTTTACCAATGTCTTATAAACGCATCTGTATACCTTGTGCTGCCATGTATTCTTTGGCTTCTAAAACCGTATACTCACCAAAATGGAAGATACTGGCGGCGAGCACTGCATCGACGCCGCCTTCTAAGACGCCTTCGGCCAAATGTTGTAAGTTACCAACGCCGCCTGAGGCAATCACAGGGACGTTGACGCAGCTGGTGATGTGTTGCATGAGCGCCAAATCATAGCCTTTTTTGGTGCCATCACCATCCATCGAGGTGACCAACAACTCGCCTGCACCCAGCTCTGCCATTTTGCTGGCCCACGCGACGGCATCAATACCAGTGGGCTTGCGACCACCATGGGTAAAAATCTCCCAACGCGGCATAACAATGCCATCAACGGTAATATCATCGACGCGTTTGGCATCAATGGCCACAACGATACACTGATTACCGAATTTTTGCGCGGCTTCGCCCACAAATTCAGGGGTAAAGACAGCGGCTGAATTAATCGCGACTTTGTCCGCGCCAGCATTCAGCAAATTACGAATATCGGCGATTTTACGCACGCCACCGCCGACCGTTAAGGGCACAAATACGGTTTCTGCCATACGTTCAACAGTATGATAGGTGGTGTCGCGCTCATCATTGGTGGCAGTAATGTCCAAAAAGGTAATCTCATCGGCGCCTTGCTCGTTGTAGCGTTTTGCCACTTCGACAGGGTCGCCTGCGTCTTTAATATCGACAAACTGCACGCCCTTGACCACGCGGCCATTGTCCACGTCCAAACAAGGAATGATACGCTTTGCTAACATAGGGTCTTTCACCTTATAATCAATTCATTCGTAAGCGCTAGTCTAGCAAAATCACTGCCCTTTCAGGCAGGTTTTCGCAAGATTATTACGCTTTTCGCCACAGTTTGTTCATACGCGGTACAATTACTGTTAGTACCCTCTATATCCACCTTGTTTAGCTTCTTATTCAATTGCCAAAAGTGAGATGTCATGTCTGTATATACCCAGTTAACCGATGACCAATTCGCCGCCTTTTGCCAAAGCTTTGGCGTGTCATTTGCCCGTGCCATTCCGATTACGCAAGGCATCAAAAACTCTAACTGGTTTATTCAAACGACTGACGACGCAGCAGGCGCGCACTCTTACGTGTTTACCTTATTTGAAGAGCGTCCTCCTGCTGATATCGAAAAGATGGCAGTTATTCTCAATCAGTTGGATGGCAAGCTACCCGTTGCCGCGCCACTCGCCGTGATTGAGCCCGATGCGGCTAAAACGGGCTCTGATGGCGATAAACGCTATGTGATCCATTATGAAGACAAAGCGATTACGCTGGTGCCTTGCCTTGCAGGAGCGCATCCAGAACAAACCACCCAAGCGATGTGTCATGAGATTGGCGCTGCCTTAGCATTGTTACATGAAACCCTGCAAGCCTTGCAACCTAGCGAAAAATATGGCGTGCCTTTGTATCCATGGAGCGAGGTACGCGACCGTGAGATCCAATTTATGCCAAGTGACGAAGCCAAGCTGATGAGTGACATTTGGCGTGCTTATACCGATTTACCACTTGCAACCTTGCCAAAAGGCTTGTGTCATCTAGATATGTTTGCGGACAATACCTTGTGGCATTTGCAAAAAGGCGAGGCGCGTTTGACGGGGCTATTAGACTTTACCGAGGTCAGTGCCGAGCATTACGTCATGGATATTGCCATTACCATTAATGATTTTTGTACCACGTGGGGCGACGCTGAGCAAGGCGAATCGGTGAATTTTGACCGCAGTAAAATGGCAGCCTTTTTACAAGGATATGAGTCTAAGCGTCCTCTTGGTACTGATGAAAAGCGCGCTTTACCCGTGATGCTGGCCAAAGCGGCGGTTATTTTTTGGTTATTGCGTCTAAATGTGATCCACTATAACCGTACGGAAGGGCGTACGGGCGACAATATCATGGTCAAAAACCCTGACTTAATGAAACGTCTGTCTGCTTATCATTGGGCGCACGTAGAAAAAGCGCAAAGTACCGTTTTTATACTCTTAAATGCGGACGTGAATGTTGAGCAAGGTAGTCACATAATAGGTGTCTTTAGCAGTATTACCCAAGCGGAACAAGCGCGTGACGACTTATGCCATAGCGGTAACATGTCAATCAAAGAATATACGCTAGATCACTGTCTGTAAACACGGCTTATTCATTTATTCCTGTCTCTACATTATAAAGGTGCTCCCATGACCGATCAAATTGATAACTGGCACAAACTGGCACGTTATGACACCAATATGCAAGGCGAGCTGCATGCCAATCTGCTACGCAATAACGGTATTACCGTCTCCTTGCAACCGCTAAGCGCGATGCCAGGTATGAACTCAGGGGTTGTATTGTGGATACAAGATACCGATCTGGCACATGCCCAGCGTATTCTAAATAGTATCGATACGGAGGGAGACACCGCTCCTTATGAGATGCTTGATGAACCGGCAGACACCACTATAAATGCCACTTTAAATCCTGCAAAAGACAACGATAACGGCGGTAATCTATAAATGTGTCAACTCTTAGGGATGAACTGTAATACGCCAACCGATATTGGTTTTAGCTTTGCCGGTTTTCGCAAGCGCGGCGGCATGACTGACAGCCATGAAGATGGCTTTGGCATTGCGTTTTTTGAGCGTAGTGACTGCTCTAATCATGAACGCTCCAATCGTGACGAATCGGTAAATACCTCAACTGGACTGCGCTTGTTTCACGACAACCGTCCCAGTCACTTATCGCCCGTTGCCGATCTGGTCAATAACTATCCCATTAAGGCCATGAATGTCATCGCTCATATTCGTAAAGCCACCCAAGGGCAGAACTGTTTGGCGAATACCCATCCTTTTGTCCGTGAAGTCTGGGGCGAGCAGTGGGTGTTTGCTCATAACGGGCAGATGAATAGTGAGTTTATTAAACGCTGTCAGCGTCTACAAGACAATGGTAACGCCGCGCATTGCCAACCCGTCGGTTCAACCGATTCGGAAATGGCGTTTTGTTATTTGGTCAATCGCCTAAAAAGCAGTTTTAAAACCCGCCCTGATGACCAAACGCTGTTTAATTTTTTGACCACGCAATGTCGCTATTTATCGGCCAATGGTTTGTTTAATTGCTTGATATCAAACGGCAGGTGGCAATTGGCTTACGCGGGTAGTTTGTTGTTTTATCTCACGCGCCAAGCACCGTTTGGTGAGGCGAAATTGGCCGATGATGATTTGGCGATTAATTTTGGCGACGTCACCACCGATAAAGACAAAGTAACGATTCTAGTGACCGTGCCGCTCACTGAAAATGAAAAATGGCAGCAGCTTGCGGTCAATGAGTGTCTTATCTTTCAAGACGGCGACGTGATTTACAAAGACAGTCCTAGCCAGCGTAAGTTTTTAACAATTGAGGAAGGAGTTGCGATTGCCCGAGCGGTTGGGGCAAGTGTTTAAGGCTGCGCTGTTAAATCAAATAACTCCCACAACAGCGTTTAAACTTTTCTCCAGACCCGCAAATACACGGCTGCTTTTGGGTGACAGTCATCGCCACTGTTGGGTCTAAAAAATACCAGCGCGCGTCATGATGTGCTTTGTCTGTTACCTTTACAAAGGCAGACAGCTCATGATGCGCCTGTATACCGTCTACGGTATTAAAATAGGCCTTAAACGCCACCTGTGCGTGGCGCTTACCAAGCTGTGGCACGTGTTGTACGATTGCCAATCCTGCCCAATCTGTCTCTTTTGCCCACGTTTCAATCGCTTTTTCATCAAGCAATGCTTGCTGGGCGGGTAACGTGGTCTTGACGATATAATCGGGTTTTACCAAAACAAAGGCGCTGTATCGCGTGCGCATCAGTCGCTCGGCTGTGTCCGCTGTGATACCGCCCAGCCGAGTAACGTCGTCATGATAGGGCTGGCAGCAATCCTGATACGCCAATACCGAGCTGATAGCGTTTGAGACTGGAGTGATCTGGCAAGGACAAGTGTGTAGGTTGAATGGCATACTTTACTCTGATGTTTATGTTGGTTTGAATGGCGGTATAGATTTTAACGCAGCATGTTTTCTATCATCTCAGGCAGCATACCCACTTTTAGCTGAGCCCATGCTGAAGGGTTACTTAGTCTTGACCAAAACAGCTCAAAGGGCGGGGCGGCGTATACCAATAGCACCACAGTGGCATATAAAAGCAGATACCACCATTTGTCTTTGTGTTGATAAAACTTCATGGCGGTACCGGATGAGCGCTTCATTTTCATGTTAGACAAGTTGACGCTATATAGCTCATCTAATAACAAATGTACCAATGCACCGATAAACAGAAATGAACCATAAAACCAGCTGGTCGTCAGTGGCAGCTGCAACCCGTAGTAGCTGAGGCAGGTCAACCCCAATCCCAGTATCGCCATGTAAGGGACAGAATGGATCACGCCACGATGCACGGTTATGGTGGTAAAAACAGAGAAAACCACATACCGCATAAAGCCGTAACCAATCAGCCATAACACTATTAACGCCAGTAGGCTCAGCTCACTGCGCCAGTGCATGACCAAACCAAAGGCAAATATAAAAGAGATAATGTTGAAACCCAGCTTGATTGGGGTTGAGTTATCAGAATCTAAATCTGGCAACAATCCGCCGATAGTGCCAAGCGCCACACACATCAAAAACCCCGAATCATCAATCAATCCCGCTTTATAAACCGTTAAACTTAGCGTACCACTGACCATGAAAGCGACATTTAAGTGGGTGTTAAAATTTGCCATAAGAACTCATTAATAAATAGCGCCAAAAACTGCCATATCAAACCGCTTATCTAGCAGTAAAAAAGCGCTACATCATACCATAGACCGACCGTACGTCTAATAGGAATGGCTCTTATCTATAGACCATGAAACCCTTATTACGGTTACGATTATGCCACGATTTGACAACGTCTAGGCGTTAACAAATGACCCTATGTTTGTTATGGTAATAGCAAGTTATTGTTAAGTATTAAATAGATGCTTATCTATTTTGTGACCTCAAACCTATGTCTCCCTATTTCCAACAGTGGATATTGTGAATAAAAATGGATCAATCATCTGTCTAGCCACCACTCCTTAGCCCAAGCATACCAGCGTTTGCGGTTAGGGTTTATAACAACGATAAGGAAGCTACCATGAGTGACATTTTCAATGTAAAAGACACTATCTCGGTCGATGGCAAGGATCATGCCTATTACAGTTTGCCCAAGTTGACCAAAACCTTTGAGAACATTAGCAAGCTGCCATTTTGCATGAAAATCGTATTAGAGAATCTATTACGGAATGAGGATGGTGGTCAATCTGTCGGTGAAAACCATATCGAAGCCGTTGCCAATTGGGATGCGGGCGCTGAAGCGTCAAAAGAGATTGCCTTTATGCCAGCCCGTGTCGTCTTGCAGGATTTCACGGGTGTGCCATCGGTGGTCGATTTGGCAGCCATGCGTGATGCCGTGGTTGAGCTGGGCGGTAAAGCGGAGCAAATCAATCCGTTTATTCCGAGCGAGCTTGTGGTCGATCACTCAGTGCAAGTGGATGCTTATGGCCGCGAAGATGCGTTGGATCTGAACGAAAAAATTGAATTTAAGCGCAATAATGAACGTTATGAGTTCTTGCATTGGGGTCGTAATGCTTTTGAAAACTTCGTTGTGGTACCACCAGCGACGGGCATTGTGCATCAGGTAAACCTTGAGTACTTAGCACGTGTGGTCATGGCAGCCGAAGTGGAAGGCGAGCTGACAGCGTATCCTGATACCGTGTTTGGGACGGACAGCCATACGACGATGATTAATGGTATTGGCGTTCTTGGTTGGGGTGTGGGCGGTATTGAAGCAGAAGCGGCAATGCTCGGCCAGCCATCCTCCATGCTCATTCCTCAGGTCGTCGGTTTTGAGTTGACGGGTAAGCTGACTGAAGGCGTCACCGCAACGGATTTGGTATTACGTGTGGTAGAGATGCTACGGGCCCATGGCGTAGTGGGTAAGTTTGTGGAGTTCTATGGGGAGGGGCTGCACAGTATGCCGCTCGCTGACCGTGCCACCATTGCCAATATGTCACCAGAATATGGCGCGACGTGTGGTATTTTCCCCATCGACCAAATGGCGATTGATTATCTGCGCCTATCGGGTCGTAATGAGACGCAAATTGAATTGGTCGAAAAATATGCGAAAGCACAAGGTCTATGGCACGATGCTGATACGCCAGCTGCGACCTACTCAAGTAAGCTGGAGCTGGATTTAGCGTCCGTACAGCCAGCCCTTGCTGGTCCTAACTTGCCGCAGCAACGTATCAACCTGTCTGACATGCACGAAAAATTCGGTGAAACGTTAGCAAAAATGACCAAAGACCGCAAATCAGAAATCGAAGGTAAGGTACGTTTTGATCAAGAGGGCGGCGAGCAAGTACAAGCCGAAACTTTAGCAGCGGAACCAAAGATTGAGGTTGACACACATAGTGAGGATAACAGTCAGTATCAGCCTGCTAACAATGTGTTCTCAAACGTCAATATTGATGATAAGCAGCATGAATTACGTGACGGTTCAGTGGTCATTGCAGCCATTACTTCTTGTACCAACACCTCAAACCCTGCGGTCATGATTGGGGCAGGTTTGGTTGCCAAAAAAGCGGCGGCAAAAGGCCTCAAAGCCAAGCCTTGGGTAAAAACTTCATTAGCGCCAGGGTCTAAGGTGGTCACAGACTACCTAGAAAAAACCAAACTGATGGATGAGCTAGAAAAAACCGGTTTTTATCTAGTGGGCTATGGTTGTACGACCTGTATCGGTAACTCAGGACCACTTCCTGAAGAAATCGAAAAAGGTATTGAAAAAAACGATTTGGTTGCTGCTGCCGTGTTATCAGGTAACCGTAACTTTGAAGGTCGTATTCACTCCCATGTTAAGGCCAGCTACTTAGCATCGCCGCCACTGGTTGTCGCCTATGCCTTGGCGGGGACGGTCGATATTGACTTGACGACACATCCACTAGGACAGGATCAAGACGGCAATGATGTGTTCTTAAAAGACATCTGGCCTACCTCAGAAGAGATTAATGAGCTGATTGCCAACAATATTGATGCGGATATGTTCCGCAAAAACTATGGCGAAGTGTTCGATGGTAGCGCAGCGTGGAATGCGATTAGCTCGGCGGACAGTCAGCTGTATCCATGGGATGAAGGCTCAACGTACATCAAAAACCCACCGTTCTTTGATGGTATGACGATGGAGCCAGAAGGTATTCCTGATATTGAAGGTGCCCGTATTTTAGGTTTGTTTGGAGACTCAATCACCACCGACCACATCTCACCAGCAGGTAATATCGATCCAGACTCGCCAGCGGGTAAATACTTACAAGAGCGCGGCGTGATGGAAGCGGACTTCAACAGCTATGGTTCACGCCGTGGTAATGATGCGGTCATGACCCGTGGTACTTTTGCTAATATTCGCATCAAAAACACCATGATGAACGGTAAAGAAGGTGGCTACACTTATTACTTCAAAGATGATAACGCGACGCTAGCAGATGGCGAAGAAATGCCTATCTATAACGCTGCGATGAAGTATAAGGAAGACGAGCGCCCATTAGTCGTGCTTGGCGGCGCAGAATATGGCTCTGGCTCTAGTCGTGACTGGGCGGCCAAAGGCACGATTTTACTTGGTGTAAAAGCGGTGCTGACCAGCTCGTTTGAGCGTATTCATCGTTCGAACCTAGTCGGTATGGGCGTATTACCATTGACCTTCAAAGACGGTGAAAACGCAGACACCTATCAGCTTGATGGGTCAGAAGTGCTTAGCATCACTGGTTTGGATAATGGCGAGAGTAAGACCGCGACAGTCACGGCTACCCGTGCTGATGGCTCGACGGAGACCTTTGATGTCAACGTGATGCTACAGACGCCAAAAGAGCGTGAGTATGTGCGTCATGGCGGGGTGTTGCACTATGTCCTACGTCAATTGGCCGCGGATAGTAAAAACGCTGCATAATGGCTCGTTAGTCTTAGTATGATAAAAGCCCAATCCCAGACAAAGTAGGGGATTGGGCTTTTTTTGGGCGGTGATAAAGTGTTACGTGCATAGCACGTTTAGACGCTACTCAATTTATAATAGGAGCCACCACTTTACTGTCTGTGTTGCGCTCTTTTTTATATATAGTCGATGCATTTAAAAAGTGTTATAGCGCTACTAGGATGAATTTTACGCAGCCTCTGTCTGCGTAGGCACAGCACGCAAGTAAAATTTGTGCTAGTAGCGCGTTTAAATTTATATAACCGTTTTATTTTCAACTGACCATAGTCTATTCCTATGTATTTTATAGGGTGAGGTGGATAATTTAGCGCAGTAATATCTGCAAATTGGCGCTTCTATTTACGTGGTGCGTCTAATAAAACCTTAGGTTCTCAAGAACAAAAATTGGTATGACGTATAGGGTAACTGCATCAACTTTTTAATTGATAAGACAGAAAACCTCATAAAAAAAAGCCCAGTGATAAACTGGGCTTTTCTCTACTTAAACTAAGTATTTTATTAATTATACTTATACTGTCTTAGCGAACATTATCACCGAGTGTGACAATAGGCTTGTCTAAGCGATAATTTGCAGCGGCACTTTTTGCACCCATAGTAGCTGCAACGAATGTTAGGATCGTGCTGATTAACCAAAATAGACCACTGTATAGCGCTGTTTTACGGGCAATCTCTTCAGCTTGTTGTAGGTTTTGATCGACTGTCTGTTGGGCCTGCGCAATATATTGCTCAGTTTGAGTTTTATACTCATTAAATGATTGAGTCACTTCGTTACGTACTTCGACAGCCTGCGCTTCAGTTAGACCTTCTTGTTGTAAGCGATTGATAAGTTCAGGACCTTGTAGCGTTTGTTCAATCGATGCCATACGCTGTTTTGCGTACTCATCGATGTTACGCCATGTGTCGACACTGGTGAAGTCCATAGCAGCAACATCATTTTGCGTGTTGTTGATCATCTCATCCAACACATTGGTTGTCGCTTCGATTTGTTGATCATTTAAATCCTGAGTGTTTTCAGCGACCATCGCACTGATATCAGCTTTGCTAATGTCTCCAGATACGGTTTGATAGACTTGTTGAGCGGTTTGTTGTACTTGCTCTACCGTGCTATCTGGTGCGGCTACTGCTGCAGTACCAGCGGCTGATGTACTGGCTGCGGCTACGCCACCAGCGGTCTTAGCTACTGTGCTCACCGTGCTACCGACTACGTTACCAGCTGATGATAAAATGCCAGTTGCACTACTTAAGGTAAAAAAGGTGGTAAACAACACAATCAATGCGGCCGTTAATATACCAGTTAAGGTGGCATCTTTTGAGTCGATAGCCGTCCCATCACCGAATATAGCTTCAGGGGCTGAAAATTTAATGGCAAAATAACCAGCGACAAAAGCACTCACTAAAGCAGTGATAGCAGCATAAATACCACCAGCGATACTAGTGCCTTTTAAATCAAATGGTAAAAATGAGCTTAATACCAAAGCGAGGGCAATCATTGCCATGACTACGATCAGGCCTATGACAAGACCGGCAAGCACACCGCGCCACGATGGACGACGTTGGGGGGTATAAGTAGTTAACATAATCATTCCTTTTTAAAGGTCACTAATCTTTCGTTAATGTTTAGAGTGTTCACTATCTTACTGTCAGGATTTACGCTTAAACGTGTGTTCGCCAGAGACAATTAATAGTGAATATAGTGACAGCATAAGGAAAAGAACCCAGCATTAATAATACTGTTAAGTAGAGAAACACAATCGTTATGTATAACAATGTTAAGGTAAGTGACAAAATCGCTGACATGTAACTAGGTGTAAGTAGGAGGCGCTAAACTATTAACATTTATACGAATTTTTAGAGACAGGTGAGGAGTTGGAGGAGAGGTAGAGAGTAAGTCGCTATTAAAATTAGGCATGGGATAAAATTCAGACAATAAAAAAGCCCAGTCACATACTTTGTGACTGGGCTTTTTTATTGTTCGCTTACTAGTCTTATCTAATGCAGCGCAAAAGGGCTAATAAGTGACGCCGAATAGTGGCGTCCCCAGGGGGATTCGAACCCCCGTTACCGCCGTGAAAGGGCGGTGTCCTAGGCCTCTAGACGATGGGGACGCATAGAGTGTTATAACCAATGGTTACAACGATACTTCACAATATCAGATAGCTTACCTATTAATAATAGAGCAAGCGTTGCCTAGGTGCTGATATCGTCCTTCTAGCGAGTATTTATTATCAAGTTTCAGCCATGCTGAGCATTGCTATAAATAAGATGGTGGAGCTAAACGGAGTCGAACCGTTGACCCCTTGCATGCCATGCAAGTGCTCTACCAACTGAGCTATAGCCCCTCGCTAAGAGTGTGCGTATTTTAGGTAAGAGCAGCGCTCTTGTCAACAGCTATTTTAAAAATAATTCATAAATATGCAAAAAAAAGCGTTTTAGCCTATTTTAAAGGCTCAACAAGCCCAAATTAGCGTGGATTTTGCTTAAGCGCGATCTCTTTGATGGCTTTATCGGTGTGAAATTCTTCTTCTGTGCCATCAGAAAAGACGACAGCACAGCATTCCGCTGGCACATACTGACCGCCTTTTTCTCGGATCGTTCTTATACCTTTAAAGCCTGTAATATCAAATGCGCCTAATTTCTCTAGATTATGCTTGGTATAGGCGCAGTAAGTGCTGTATATCCATGTTAAATCTTCAAAATCCTGTCCTGTTGTTAGGGTAAGGTTTGCCTCAAAAAGCTCTTTTACGATGGCATCATAGTATTTTTGCGCTTCTTTTAGGGTGTTAAAGACATAATCTTTGCTTTCTATTGTGACGGTTTTTCTGGTCATGTTTGTTTCCAGTTGCGATGTTCAGTACAAAGTTGTTATAAATTAAAAAAAGGGTCAGAACTTGCCTGACCCTTTTAAACTCAAAAACTTCCGCTCATTTGTTATGCAACTGCCAAGCTATTTATCAGCCAAAAAATCTGGCAACTCTGCCGCTTGTTTCTCTAGTTTTTTGAGTTTCTTTTTACCGAGGCCGCCTAATATATCAACCGCATGGCGCAAGCGGGTCAGCGTCATATCAGCACCGATGATCGCCATAGAGTTCATGACGGGCGTCGATGAAGTGCTACCAGCGATGGCGATAAAGAATGGGGCCATAAAGTCGCGCATTTTGATATCAAGATGAGCAGCAAGGCCTTTTAACGTCGCGTAGATGTTTTCTTCTGACCACGTCGGTAAGGTCTCTAGCTGCCACAGTGCCAGTTGTAGCATTTCTATGATTTGCTCAGGCGTCAGCGACTTATGGGTAAAGCTTTCAGCGTTAATATCAGGCAGATTTTGGAAATAAAAACCACCCCAATTGACCGCGTCAGACAGCAGCTCGATACGGGGTTGAATAGCGGCGGCGATAGCGGTCAATTTATCGCTGTCATTTGCCCAAGCAAGGATTTTATTTTTTAGCTGTTCAGGCGTGAGCGCACGGAGCCATTCGGCGTTGAGCCAGTTAAGCTTTTCGATGTCAAATATAGGCCCGCCGAGCGACACACGTTGAATATCAAAGCTCGCAACCATCTCATCCAAGGTGAATTTCTCCGCTTCATCAGGCATTGAGTAGCCCATACGGCCCAGATAGTTGAGTAGGGCTTCAGGCAACACGCCAGCATCACGGTAGTAGGTGATAGACGTTGGGTTTTTACGCTTAGACAGTTTGGATTTATCTGGGTTACGCAGTAGTGGCATGTGACACAGGACTGGCATCTCCCAACCAAAGTAATCATAAAGCAGCTGATGTTTGGGCGCAGAGTTCAGCCACTCTTCACCGCGCATCACATGACTGATATCCATCAAGTGGTCATCAACGACGTTTGCTAAGTGATAAGTTGGCATGCCGTCGGTTTTGAGCAACACTTGCATATCAACTTGGGTCCAAGGAATCTCAACGGTGCCGCGTAGCATGTCATGTACCTGACAGATGCCGTCGGTTGGCACACGCATACGGATGACATGGGGCTTGCCCTCGCTCACCAATTGCTCGGTTTTCTCGGCGGCGAGGTGGGCACAGCGTCCATCATAGCGCGGCGTCTCGCCATTGGCCATTTGCTCAGCGCGCATAGCGTCTAGCTCTTCACTGGTACAAAAACAGCGAAATGCGTGGTCAGCATCAATCAATTGCTCAGCGTGCTTTTTATAAATCTCACTGCGCTCGCTTTGACGATAAGGGGCGTGTGGTCCACCGACATCTGGACCCTCGCTCCAATCCAAACCGACCCAACGCAGCGCATCTAAAATCATTTTTTCAGATTGTTCAGTCGAGCGAGTTTGGTCAGTGTCTTCGATACGCAAAATAAATTCGCCACCGTGTGCCTTAGCAAAGGCTAGGTTAAAAAGGGCGATATAAGCCGTTCCCACATGAGGAAAGCCCGTAGGTGATGGGGCAATACGCGTGCGGACAGGGCGCTTGCTGCTAGCAGTTGTCGTCAGGGTCGTCGAGGTTTGCATCATAGGGGTCTCAGAATATTGTAGATAGTGAAAAAAGGTAATGACAAGTATCAGCCACAAATATGAGTAAAAAATACGGATGAAACAATAGCAGTCAAAGTTGAAAAATAGCGTAAAATATAGCGTTAGTATAACAGAGAGATGGGATATTTTTAACGAAATGCCCTTCTAGAGCTTGACTACCAGTGTATCCTTGCGATAATAATGCTAGACAAGCCATAACTTGTTTATTTTCATCTGATTTTTTACTATTACTGGCCAAAATGGTCGTCATCTACTGAGTTATTTGTGTCACTATCAAAATCGAAGTCAAAACCTACGCCCAATTCTAACGCCAACGATTCTTCAGCTGCTGATCATGCTGAGTCAGCGACCAACCTGTCTTCTGTAGAAGCTCATTCTGCTCAAAACCTGACTGAAGAGAGTAGGCAACATATCGCCCAAGAGTCAGGTGAAGACTGTGCCACGTCTGATGAGTTGAGTTTTATCCATGATGCCGTGCTTTTGCCAGAGACCGTCGCGGCGGTATTGGGCGTCAAGTCCTTACCGCCCCAAAAAGATGCCACCAAAGGTCAAAATAGCTTACAAATGAGCGGCATTTATGTGGATGCAACCTTTGGCCGCGGCGGCCATAGTCGCTTATTATTGAGTCATCTTGCTGATGATGCCAAGCTTATTGTCTTTGATAAAGATCCGACTGCCATTAGCGTTGCCAAAGAGCTGGCAAGTACGGACAGCCGGGTACATGTGGTACATGATAGTTTTGCGACGTTGACGTCCAGTCTGGCCGCGCTCGGTATTACGCAAGTGGATGGGTTGATGGCAGATCTGGGTATCTCATCACCCCAGATTGATGATGGCAGCCGCGGCTTTAGCTTTATGCGCGATGGGGCGGTCGATATGCGGATGGATACCAGCCGTGGCCAGTCGGTTGCTGAGTGGCTAGAAAAAGTCGATGACGAAACCTTGGCCAATGTGCTGTATGAGTTTGGGGAGGAGCGTCACAGTCGCCGCATCGCCCGTGCCATCAAACAGATGGACAGTTATGAGTCAACGCTTGAGCTGGCTGAAGTGATTAAGATTGCCCATCCTAATTGGCAGCGCGGCAAACATCCTGCGACACAAAGCTTTCAAGCCATGCGTATTTTTATTAACAATGAGCTTGGCGACGTCGATGACTTTTTGGCGCAAAGTATTCCAATTTTAAAGCCGGGTGGACAGCTTGCGGTCATTAGCTTTCACTCATTAGAAGATCGCCGTATTAAGCAGTTTTTGCAGCGTCATAGCAAAGGGCAGTATCCAGAAGATGAGAATTTACCGATGCCGCCCAAGCGCCCGCGTTACTTTAGTAAGCCTAAACGTGTTGGTCCAAGTAAAGCTGAAATAAGCCACAATCCACGTTCGCGTAGTGCGTGGTTACGACTGGCGACACGTACTGATAGTGATTATTTACCTGACGTCGAGCAATAAACCGCTCCTTTTTTGCTGGAAATCATTTTAATCGGCTTTCTAGCGACTAGAGACGAGTAAATGCTTTAATGATTACGCTGCTGTTAAAAAGCTGTAAACATTATCTGCTAGGCTCGGCAGTTACTTTTTGGTTTGGTTTTACGCTTATTGATGATGCTGATGGCTCATGAGTTTTTAATAACTCACCAACCGTTATCGTTTTTTATATTTTGAAGTTCACTTTTTTGAGATGGTCATGGCAATATCTGACAAACCTGCAAACCGTCGTACCGCAGCGGCCTACAATGCTGATGTTGGCGAACTGTTTGTGCGCCGATTTAATGTGGTTAGTATTTATGTGGTCATACTGTTGCTGTTGGCAGCGGCTATTATATGGAGTGGTATCAAAACGGCCGACGGCGTTCAGCAATACCATCAGGACTATAAAACCTTGCAAGATATGAAAAAACAAGAGCGTAAGCTACAAGTTGAACATCAGCGTTTGTTAATTGAGCAGCAGACATTTAGTGCGACGCCGCAAATTGCCAGTCGTGCGGTCGCTGAGTTGGGTATGTTTTCACCGACGTTAGAGGATAAGCTGATTATTCAGCCGGGGGCGGCGGTCGCGGTAGCACCAGTCGGTTCTAGTGGCTCGGATGGGGTTGTTGCGGCTAATGATTCAGATATTATCGCACCAGCAATCGCTAATGAGATGTCTGCGCCCGATTCCGACCTAGCGGAGGCAGGACAATGACGGATAAAAAGTCTAACGCCAATAGCGACAAAGCCACCGCAAAGAATACGAGCAAAAAACCAACCAGCGGCACCAGTGGAAAAGTCACCAAGCCTTTACGCCGTGTGAGTGCGGCTAAATCTGGACAAAAGAGCAGCAAAGCTGACAATCAATCCACCGATAACCGCAAATCCACGCTATTTGGCCGTCTAAAAAAGAACGAAGAACAAGGCGCTTATACCAGTGTCAAAAACCTGAAAAATAAAAGAGCGTTTTTGGGGAAAGCCTCTGGGGCTTCATCTCGCGGCGGCTTTGAGCAGGATAAAAATCGCTTTCGTATGATTTGGGCTATTGCTCTTGTCATCTTGGGCTTGCTAATCGCCCGTGCTTATTATTTACAAGTCGCTAATGCCCAGTTTTATCAAGATAAAGGCGATGAGCTTATCACCAGCGTGCGGACGCAAAAATCTTATCGCGGTATGATTACGGATCGTAATCATTTGCCATTAGCGGTTAGTGCGCCACTGGCGACGGTCTCTTTTAGTCCACACGATTATGCTCGCGAATATTACGAGCTTAAACGCATTATCATCACCAACCCTGAGAGTCCGCAGCTGGTCGCGCGTATGCAAAAGCGCTTGGACAACATGGACTTAACTCAATTGGCGGCGGCAGCCAACATCTCGGTCGGTGAGCTAAAAAAAGCAACTGCCATCGATGACAGTATCGATGTGACTGATGAAGAAGCCGTCAAAGCGGCACTGCCATCTGGTGCAGGCTCGCATTATCTTCCTCTTTTGAATAAAGTGACGCCCGAGATTGCCCAAAGTGTCAGCTCGCTGGATTTTCCTGGCGTCTATGAAAAAAACTTCTTTCAGCGCTATTATCCACAGCCGCAACCGAATGCCCAACTGTTAGGCTTTATGGGACAAAACGCCAATGACCCTGAAGGCGGTTACGAAGGGCGTGCCGGTGTTGAACGCCAGTATGAAGCTGAGCTGGCGGGTGCCGATGGTAAAGTACTGGTGCTAAAAGATGCCAAACAAAACAGTCTTAAAGAAATTAAGCAGATTGAACCTGAAATAGCGGGCAAAGATGTGGCATTGACCATTGATTCGCGTTTGCAATACTTGCTGTATAAAGAGCTGGAAAAAGCCGGACGTTTACAAAAAGCGCGTTGGTCTACTGGCATGATCGTCGATGTACAAACTGGGGAGGTGCTCGCCTTATCAACTTGGCCATCATTTAACTCCAATAACCTCAATGAGATGACGGGTGAAAACCAGCGTAACCGTGCGCTTCTTGATGTCTTTGAACCCGGTTCAGTGATGAAGCCTTTCACGGTTGCTGCCGCCTTAGATTCAGGCAAATATACAGCCACCTCTTTAATTGATACCAATCCTGGCTCTATCCGTGTTCGTGGTTATACCATTCGCGATCATAATAATTTGGGCATGATTAATATGGCGACGCTGTTACAGAAGTCTAGTAACGTGGCTTCAACCAAGATTGCGCTATCGCTACCCGCTGATGCTATTACCAATATGCAAAAACAGTTTGGCTTTGGGACAAAAACGCCGTTACAGTTCCCAGGCGAAGGTAGCGGGCTGGTGGTCACGCCAAAAGAAAAAGAAACAGCAAGGCGCGCGACGGTCAGTTATGGTTATGGTCTACAAGTGACGCTGGCACAGGTCGCACAGGCTTACTCAGCACTGGCGGCAGGTGGGGTTATGCATCCTTTAACACTCATTAAAGATAACGAACCACAGCCCAGCAAACGTATCATGGCACATGAACAAGCGATGGCGATCGTACAAATGATGGAAAGTGTGACCGAAGATGGTGGTACGGCTAAAGGCGCTGCTATCGATGGCTATCGCGTCGCCGGTAAAACCGGAACGTCGCGCCGTATCAATCCAGAAGGCGGCTATCATACCGATCAGTATCGTAACGTTTTTGCTGGTATGGCGCCAGCGTCGAACCCAAGGCTGGTTGGTGTGATGTTAATCGAAGACCCACGCGGTCAAATTTATGCTGGTTTAACGGTGGCACCTGTCTTTCATAATGTTATGAAAGAGGCACTACGTTTATATAATGTGCCCTTGGATAAGCCATTAAAGACGGAAGCTCAGTAGATATTGCTATAAGATTTTTGCCTGTTTCACCACTCACTATTTGATTTGTTTTAACCGTTTAGGATATGCCAATGACCACGTCTACTTCATCGCCAAGCAGCGCTACTGTCACCTTGCAGCAACTGGCTGAAGCCAGCAGTAGTCATAGACATGGTTTACAGCAAGCCTTAAACGCGATGATCACGACATCGGCGCAAACATCAGTCAATCAAGTGACTGAAAATCAAGTGTCTTTGGTTGTCCATATCCCGTTTCACCAGTTTCGTTTAGACAGTCGTCAGTTAGCAACCAGCGATGTGTTTGTCTTATTAAAAAGCCAAATACCAAACTGTCAAAAAAGCCGCGACTACCTCTATCAAGCCGCTAAAAAGGCGGCTTTTATCCTATCAGAAATCGATCCTATCGCGCTGCTCGCGACCGCCAATGTACCCCCACATGCCAATATTGCCTTAACCTCTGATACTACCGAGTCATCGGCACAGCAGCAACTCACAGCGCTGGCTTGTCCAGTTTTATACGTACCCAACATTCGTGATTTTTTAGGGGATTTGTGTCAAGCGCGTTTGCAGTACCAACAGCCAGTGCGTTTACCCACCGTCGTGGCAGTGACAGGCACCAACGGCAAAACCACCATCAGTCAATTGGTTGCCCAGTTAACCCAGCTAACTGGCATGAGCAGTGCGGTGATGGGGACGGCAGGCAATGGTAAACTGGGGGCGTTGGTTCAAGCCAGCCACACCACAGGTGATGCGCTAGCCGTACAGCAGTTTTTATATCAAATGGGCTGTGATGGCGCTGAGTTACTCGCACTCGAGGCGAGTTCACACGGTCTGGATCAGCAGCGTTTGCAAGGCGTACCGGTGTCGGTTGCGATTTATACCAACTTGAGCCGTGACCATTTAGACTATCATGCTGATATGACAGAATATGCGGCGGCCAAAGCCAAATTATTTGATAAAGCGCACTTTCCAGATTTGACCCACGCCATTATTAATATCGATGACGAGTATGCACAAGTGATGCTGGACACGGCGCATGCCAGCGATTTAACCGTGTGGACATACAGCTTAGACGCGTCCAAAACTGCGACTTTTGTGGCCGCTGACATCAAACCAAGCCTACAAGGTGTCGAGATTGCTCTGCGCGTCGATATTGATAGTACTGACTGTGATGGTACGGGTCTTGGTGGCGAAAAAAATGACAGTGTTAGTATCGTTAGCCCACTGTTGGGAGGCTTTAACGTGGCAAATTTGCTTGCCGCTATGGCGGCTACAGTGGCACTTGGCTCTGATGTTGATACTGATATCGAGCGCATTGCTGCGGCGGTGCCAAAGCTGCAAGGTGCGGTTGGACGTATGCAGCGCGTGCCCTCTAATAATGGTTGTTTTATCGTGGATTATGCTCATACGCCTGATGCCCTGCGTCAGGTATTGGCGAGTCTTAAGACCCATTGTAAGGGGCAGCTATGGGCAGTATTTGGGTGTGGCGGTGACCGTGATGCTGGCAAGCGCCCATTGATGGCGCAGGCAGGTCTGGCGGGTGCAGACCAAGTCATTTTAACGGCAGACAATCCACGTACTGAAGATCCCAATGTGATTTTGCAAGATATGCAATCAGGTATGAGTGACGAGCAATACCAGCGCACCCATATTGAACCTGCGCGCCAAGCCGCCATTGAATATGCGGTCAGTCATGCAGCTGTCGATGACATTGTGGTTATCGCGGGTAAAGGTCATGAGACCTATCAAGAAATTGACAATGTACGTTATGATTTTGATGACAGTGTGGTCTTACAACATGCCCTCAGCAACGCTGGTCGAGTGTAGATAGAAGCGGCTGCACGCGGTTTTTCATGTTTCACAAAAAATTCAAATATAAAAAATAAGTAGTCATCATATAAGGTAAGCACTATGACAGCCGATAACGATAACACCATCCAGTCACAAGGGCTGTATGTGTGGCAAGTAGACAATTTGCTCGCAGCGACAACCGCACTTGCTGGGCATTGGCAGCTCTCAGAAGAGCAAGTAAGTACCGGGCAGTCAGAGCTAGCAAAAAACGCAGTGGTGAGTAACCGTATCGCCACCGATACGCGCACCATAAAAAACGGCGACATCTTTTTGGCGCTCAGTGGTGAGAATTTTGATGGTCATGATTATATCAACATGGCGGCATCAAAAGGCGCGGTCGCTGCTATCGTCTCGCGTCCTATTTCTACGAGTATTCCGCAGTTGGTGGTGAAAGACACACGTTTGGCGCTCGGCCAATTGGCCGCGTATCGTCGCCAGCAGCATAAAGACTTGACCGTGATTGCGATTACTGGCTCTAGCGGTAAGACCACCTGTAAAGAGATGCTCGGTAGTATCTTTGGCCGACTGGCACCGACATTGATTACCCGTGGTAATCTAAACAATGATTTGGGTGTGCCGATGATGCTTCTTGAGCTGTCAGATCATCATCGTTATGCCATCTTAGAGTTGGGTGCCAATCATATTGGCGAGATTGCTTATACCACTGAGATTGTCCAGCCTGACGTGGCCTGTATCTTAAATATTGGTACCGCCCATTTGGGTGAGTTTGGTAGTCGTGAAGGCATTTGCCAAACCAAAGCGGAGATTTATCACACCTTATCAGACACGCAGTTTGCCATTGTTCCTGACAAAGATGATTTTACCAACCAGCTACGCCGTATCGCTGAAAAATACACCTCGCATGTCATTGGTTTTGGTAATACCGACGTGAGTGCGAGTCACTTGGATGTAGAGCCTGAGCGTAGTGAGTTTAAACTGCATATTGGCAACCAATTACATGACATCAATTTGCCGCTCGCAGGGGAGCATAACGTCAACAATGCGTTAGCCGCTGCTGCTTGTGCGCATGCGTTAAATATTGCTGCGAGTGACATTGTGATTGGGCTAGAAAATGCGCGCCCTGCTAAAGGCCGTTTAAACAGTCAGCTGCTTGGGATGCATCGCCTGATTGATGACACTTATAATGCCAACCCACACTCGGTGCGTGCAGCTGCAAAAGTACTGGCGGCGCAAACGGGAATACAGGTTATGGTGTTAGGAGACATTGGAGAGCTGGGTGACGCAGCCGTTAGCGAACATCAAAGCTTGGGACGTACGATTGCGACTACTGGTATTGACGTACTGCTTTGTGTTGGTGAATATGCGCCTTACACTGTGGCGGGTGCGCAAGAGATTTCTGATATCAGTGCCCATGCTTTTACCGATAAAGACCTTTTACTACAGTATTTACAACCGTATTTGCAGGCGCAACAGTCTCAGCCTTGCACTGTGCTGTTCAAAGGCTCTCGTTCCATGCAGATGGAAACCCTTATTCATGCGCTAGTAGAGGAGTAGGCGGTGTTAGTTTGGTTGTTTGGCTGGCTTGGCCAGTATTATACACCGTTTTCTGCGGTTTCCTCACTCACGCTACGTGCGTTACTCGCGGTCATTACCGCCCTCGCATTCAGCATGATTTTTGGCGGGCGTGTCATTCGGCGTCTACGGGCGCTTAAGTATGGTCAGGCCATTCGCAATGATGGTCCGCAATCGCATTTGGCCAAAACTGGCACACCGACCATGGGTGGGGTGCTGATTTTGAGCGCGATTGGGGTATCGACCTTGCTGTGGGCTCGTTTGAACAATCCGTATGTTTGGATTTTGCTCGTTGTGATGGTTGTCTTTGGCGCAGTCGGCTGGGCGGATGATTGGCTCAAGATTAAATACAAAGATCCGAAAGGGTTAATCGCGCGCAAAAAGTACTTTTGGTTATCCATGGGGGCGTTATTCGTCGGCGTTTCTTTGTATTATATCGCGACGCTCCAACCAGATGTCGCCACCACTCGTGAGATGCAAGACTTGTTATTGCCCATCTTTAAGGATTGGATGATTCCGTTTTCGGCGGTGCCTTTTGGTATTGGTTTTATTATTTTTACGTATTTTGTGATTAATGGCGCGTCTAACGCTGTTAATTTAACCGACGGCTTGGATGGCTTGGCAATTTTGCCTGTGGTCTTGGTCGCGGCAGGTCTGGGTGCCATGGCTTATGTGTCAGGCGACGTACGTTTTGCTGATTACTTGCATGTGCCTTATATTGCTTACAACTCTGAAGTGATTATTGTCTGCGGTGCGATGATTGGCGCCGGACTTGGTTTCTTATGGTTCAATGCTCATCCAGCGCAAGTGTTTATGGGTGATGTTGGGGCGCTAGCACTGGGTGCGATGCTCGGTACCATAGCCGTCATGACGCGGCAAGAGATTGCCTTTGCGATTATGGGCGGGCTATTTGTGGCCGAAGCACTGTCAGTGATGTTACAAGTTGGTTCGTATAAACTGCGCAAAAAACGCGTCTTTCGTATGGCACCACTGCATCATCACTTTGAAGAAATTGGCTGGAAAGAGACGCAAGTGGTGGCAAGGTTTTGGATCATTGCCATCATATTGGTCATCCTTGGGTTAATGACGCTCAAACTGCGTTAAAGCAGACATACCTGATTGATGGTTTTATCATTCAATCAAAAGCCATCTCACATGTGATTGAGGTGGCTTTTTTATTGCGCCTTTTATTACTTAGCGAGTCTGAACTTTGTTAAAATACTCGCCATATTGCGATGATCTTGAGATGCTTGTGTCCTTATTTGTTTGCCCGCTTTGTCAATCACCACTACAGCCCGCGCTAGATACGTGGCGCTGTGATGGCAGCTTAAACTCTAAACAAACCGTCCATACTTTTGATGTGGCACGGCAAGGCTATGTCAACCTGTTGCCCGTGCAACAAAAGAAGTCCAAGGCCCCAGGTGATAGCCAAGCGTCTATCGAGGCGCGAAAGCGCTTTTTGAATAGGGGACATTATAAAAAGTTGCAAGCGTTAATTGGTCAGACAATGGGGCAGTTACTCGCGCAGCGTGAGCCAGTAGCGACATCGCATAACATGCCTGTTAATTGGTTAGATGTCGGTTGCGGTGAGGGCTACTACACGCAGGCTATGGCAAAAATAACGCCAGATACCATAGATGCCTTAATCGCAGCTGACATCAGCAAGCCTGCATTGGTTGAATTGGCGAAAGAGAGCAAGGCGGCGGGAAGGCTTTGGTATCAGAAAAACACAGATAACACCGACAAGGCAACCGCCATTTATCCCCTCGTAACGAGCGCCGCTCATCTACCGTTACGTGCTCACAGTATGACGGGTATCAGCAGTATTTTTAGTCCGATTTTGCCTAAGGCTTTTGCTGAGGTGTTGACTGACAATGGCTATTTAATCATTGCCAAACCAGATGAGGGGCATTTAGCGTCAATGCGTGAGGCGTTATTTGATAGCGTCCGCGAGCACGATTCAGATAAGTTCCTACAAGAATTAGCCCCATATTTTACTCTGATGAATACTTATCGCGTCAGTGCTGAGATGTCTTTGTCAGCCGATGATTTGGCTGATCTAATGACCATGACCCCGTATGCCTATCGTGCCAAAAGTGAGAAAAGACAAGCGTTAGTGGCCACCGTTGAAAAAGAGGCGTTTAGGACTGAGGCCAGATTTGTGGTTTATGTTTTGCAAAGAGCGCTTGTTAAATAGCGTTTGTTATCACTAAAAACCCCAGTATTTTCATAGCTGTAGTCGAAGCGTGGCATCTCTAAATAAATCGAGCAGTTACGCTTTGACAGCATAAATCACTTAGACATCCCAATTGACTCTATGTCATTATTCAAATCGAAATCAATATCTTATGAAGGTAGGCAGGTTGCACGGCACTGTCTAAACTCATAAACAGTCTTTAGAAAAATTGGAGCACTCTAGGATAACACTATGAAAAAACTATCAACATTGAGCAAACCTCTCGTAATGGCACTAAGTATGGCCAGTATCAGTGTGGTAACTGTGGCAGTCAGTCAAGCTGCTACCACCAAGGCACCGAGCAGTGAGCTACAGGCGGCTTCACAGAGTAAGATTGATCTAGAGCAAGCGCTGTTACTCGCCAATAAGGCAGTGAAAGGGGACATCGTCAGTGTAGGGTATGATCAAGAAGATCGTACGGTAAATGGAAATTACGAGATCAAAATTATTACCAATAATAATGAACAGGAAGTAAAAGTCCACGCCAATACAGGTAAGGTCACAAAAGAGGAAGTAGAGCGCTTAGATAAAGAAGATATGGCAGAATACAAAGCCATGAAACAAGCCAAACTTACCTTGACGCAAGCCATCAGCAAGGCCAACCAAACCCTAAAAGGTACCGTGCTAGAAGCTGAGTTCGAGACAGATTTTGGCAAACCTGTCTATAAGGTTGAAATTGGTAAAGACAATCAGGTTTATAAAATCGTTATTGATAGCACGACTGGTAATATCATTCGCAGTCAAGCCCGCACCGCGGATAGTGATGACTAAGTACTGAGGTTCTACTTGATCCTAAGCTTTTTCAATGACGGCCTAGGGTTTTCTTTTCTGGCAAAATGATGAGCGTGTAGAGTCTATTTTTTATCCGACAGCATCGCTGCCAGTCTGATAGTGTCTTACTTTGAATGTGCTAGTGTGCTAACATTAGTGCCATTATTAAAAGGATATTGCTGTGGCGCCTAGTTATAGGCCTAGTTATAATAGTAACAAAGTCACAGCATGTCATGCGATGTAAACCTTACTATAAAGATGAATATGCCAATCTAGTTGTCTCTCCCCCTCCTCAGTAAATAATTGCTCCCTATAGCAATTACTCTCATAGAGCGTCTGACGCTTTTTCCTGTGCACGTGCACGGCTTTAATGTCTGTATCCATAATCGATTTATCTATTGAGTTATTAAGAGCAAGCTATTAAAGGCAAGTTGTGACAATAACTCGCTCAATATGATGGTTCACATTTTTGTATTCGTTATTTAATGGGCGTTGTGCCTAGCTAAAAATGTGTTAGACCTTTGATTTTAAGTATCTCTTATTTTAGATATTTCTTATCTTAAATATCGCGATTATTGACAGACTAAAGCAGTTTCTAAAAACTGAGTTCAACATGTTAAATACCATTAAAGAGCATTGGTTATCCAATGTTAGAGCCGACGTCCTAGCTGGTACGGTCGTTGCGTTAGCCCTTATTCCTGAAGCCATTGCGTTTTCTATCATTGCTGGTGTCGATCCCCAAGTGGGTCTTTACGCGTCGTTCTGTATTGCCGTTGTGATTGCGTTCGTTGGCGGGCGTCCGGCGATGATTTCGGCCGCAACTGGTGCAATGGCACTACTCATGGTCACGCTGGTGAGAGAGCATGGCTTGCAATATCTACTGGCTGCCAGTGTATTGACAGGGGTCATACAAATTATCTTTGGCTTTTTAAAGCTGGGTAATTTGATGAAGTATGTCTCTCAATCTGTTGTTTTAGGCTTTATTAATGCCTTGGCGATTTTGATTTTTATGTCGCAGATTCCGGAGCTGATGCCGCAAGACGGCTCAAACTTAGTACACGTCTATGGTCTTGTGGCTCTCGGTCTAGTGATCATCTATGGTTATCCCTACCTCCCAAAAATCGGCAAAGTGATTCCGTCACCGCTGGTCAGTATTGTACTGGTGACGGCAGTCGCCATTTTATTAGGCGCAGAGGCGCGCACCATCAATGATATGGGTCAGCTACCGGATACTTTACCCATATTTTTACTGCCTGATATTCCTTTAAACTTAGATACTCTACTCATTATTTTGCCGTATGCCATCAGTCTTGCGATCGTCGGTTTGCTTGAGTCTATGATGACCATGACCATTGTGGATGACTTGACCGATACCAAAGGTGATCGCACCCAAGAGTGTAAAGGTCAAGGTATTGCCAATGTCGTCAGTGGTTTTTTTGGTGGTATGGCGGGCTGTGCCATGATTGGACAGTCTATCATCAATGTAAAATCTGGCGGTTATACCCGTCTATCGACCTTGGTGGCTGGGGTGTTTTTATTATTGATGGTGGTGTTCTTAAGCGACTGGTTAAAGATTATTCCAATGGCAGCATTAGTCGCTGTGATGATCATGGTGTCAATTGGTACGTTTAACTGGGGTTCTTTTAAAGAGCTAAAAACGAAGCCATTACAAAGTAATATCGTCATGATCTCCACGGTTGCGGTAGTGGTCGCGACTCATAACTTGGCGTACGGCGTGCTCATTGGTGTATTGCTATCAGCCCTGTTCTTTGCCAATAAGATTGAGCGTTATATGAGTGTGCATACGCAATTGGATGAAGCAGAACGAACGCGTTATTATCAGGTCGATGGACAAGTTTTTTTCTCATCAGCTGAGCGCTTGATTGACTCATTTGATATCAAAGAGTCTGTCTCTAAAGTGGTCATTGATGTATCGCGAGCGCACTTTTGGGATGTGACGGCCGTCGCTGCCATAGACAAAGTCATGATTAAGTTTCGCCGCGAAGGGACTGACGTTGAGCTGATAGGTCTCAATGAAGCAAGCCAAGCGATGATAGAAAAATTCGGCGTGCATGACAAACCTGATGCCGAGTAAAGCTTGGATGCTCATTAATATCAAGCATTAGCAATATCGTTTTTAAGGATATATAAGGATAAAAATTGAAATCTAACAAAGTATAAGGCACTAAGTGAGTTCAAACCACAGAAACGGTGGCCGAACCATACGGCAGAAGCGTAGAGAGTCTTAAAAATAATCAGGTTAATATATGTTATTGTATATTGATTGCTGCCTTGAGTGTGTGCTAGTTTTATTAAATACCGTGGCTTCGCGTCATTCTAACAGTGTTTATCTGTCAAGAGCAGGCGTTTAGTTGATTTAATAATAAGGACAAGGCTATGCTATTAGAAAAGATTAAAACACCTGGTCTTTCACATTTATCTTATCTAGTGGGATCAGGCGGGCAGGCCGCGGTGATCGACCCACGTCGTGATTGTGCGATATATGTAGAGAAGGCACGAGCAGCAGGACTTCAGATCACTCATATCTTTGAGACGCATCGTAATGAAGATTTGGTTTCTGGCGCGCCGATCTTAGCAACGTTGACGGGCGCATCGGTACTGCATGGTCCCAATCCAGAGAAACCGATTGCCTATGCGCAGACCGCACGTGACGGTGATTGCTTTACTCTCGGTCAACTTGAAATCCGTGTACTAGAAACGCCCGGCCACACTGATGACCACCTTGCTTATGCTCTGTTTGATAGTGCTTATCCAGAGAAGGCGGTAGGCGTTTTTACTGGTGATGCCCTGTTTGTTGGTGATGTTGGCCGTACTGATTTCTATCCTAATCGCCGCAAAGAAGTTGCAGGTCTGCTTTATGACTCACTACAAGATATCCTTGCTTTAGGTGATCAAGCCATCATTTACCCAGCGCACGGTGCCGGGTCCGTCTGCGGGTCAGGCATGGCAGAGCGTGAGTTCTCTACCGTTGGTCACGAGAGATTGAATAACCCGCGTTTACAGATTACCGACCGGGATGCTTTTATTGAGTTTAAGGTTGGTGAAAATCATTATCAGCCGCCCTATTTTCGACTGATGGAGCGCCTCAATATGGAAGGTGGTGATGCGCCGCCAACCGTGATGCGCCCGCGTAACCTTTCGCTTGATCAACTGAACAGCTGTGATGCTGATCATCTTATCGATATTCGCGAGCCGATGGCTTATGCTTCAGGGCACCTGCCTGGATCAATGAGTTTGCCTGTGAATATGCTCCCTGCGTTTGCTGGCTGGTTTGTGCAAGAAGGACAAAGCATCGCACTGATTGCCTCTGATGAAGAGCAGCTTGCTACTGCCATGGAGCATCTGGTACGAATCGCCCTTGATAATGTAGTGGGTGGCTATGTGGGCGTGGTACCGGCTGCTGCACAGGGTGAAAAGATACAACAAACTCCTATGATCGGCACGTCTGAGGTTGAGGATCGTCTTAATAACGCTGAATGCTGGACACTGCTTGATGTTCGCGATATCGATGAACGAAATGCCACTGCGATTGAAGGATCACAGCATATCTATGTTGGGCATCTAAATGAACGTTGGCGAGAACTCGATCCGAGCCGCCACTATACAGTAATGTGTGCCAGTGGTGCTCGAGCGACAGTAGCGGCAGGATGGCTTGCTAGTCGTGGTTTTGAAAACATTGATATCTACCTAGGGTCAATGGGAGCATGGCAAGCCGCGCATGACTGATGGATTTCTGTTTTTATTCACGAGATAAGCCGTCACACAGAGAGCGTACATGGCTTATCTAGGTGATTTGTTCTTCAAAAGATGGCCCCAATTAAAGGCGCCATCTTTCTTATTTTTTTTATGTGACTTTTTCTGCAACAAAGATAACTACTACTGACTAGTAAACGTCACCGGTTTAGTACCATTACTAGCAGGCTGACTGATAGTTACCTTGCTCGCTAGAATATCGCCTTTGGCATTGATCTTGTAGCATTCTGAGGAAGTACCTGCAGGATCATAGCTGAGTAGCAAGTTGCTTGACGTCTCTATACAGAACCATGCCGTGTTATTGGTATCTCGAGTCAGAGACCAGTCTTGGTGGTAAGTGCCTATTTTTGTGCGCATGCTGTTGTCCGCGTAGACATTTTCAGTCATTAATGCGCTTGAGTCACCAATGGTAGCCATCTTAGGTATAGTGCTCGTTTGGTTCGATAGTGAATACTTGCCCGTACTGTCAGTAAATCCATGAAACACCAATGGGTTCAAGGTAAAGTAGTTGATAGCGACGGACTGATCAGTGATTTGGTTGTTTACTTTATTGATCGTGTTTACTTCGGCCCCTTGTACGGGTTTATTGTTGAAGCGCATGCTGCCTTTAGGCGTAACTTGGATGTCTGCTGAGACGCTTTGATTGCCTATAACGGCCACCAATTTTTCGCTCCGTTGTTTGGTATAAATATTGAGCATAGCAGTCTCAATAGGATACTGCGTAACGATATTGTTTTGATTGGTATTACCTAGTGCCCCACCATTCATACCGCCAGCACAAGCGCTTAATCCCAGCCCTGTGAGCACACACAATCCTAGTGTTTTCATGGTTTAATCCCTCAATTTGTTTAAATAAATATTATCAATATCTACTATAATCCAATTTTTAAGCAAAGACATCTGCCAACCGTCTTAGACCTTGCTGTTATTACAGCACTATAACAACCAGCAATTTTCCAGCGCGATAAGAAATAAATAATCTCTGCCAGCACTGCGCATAAAATGATCAACTAGGACAGTGTTAATAAAACCATACGGAATGTTTGTGACACCTTTCATGGATCGATCAGCGCCGATTTTGATAAAAATTTTATCTCGACTATGTTGCTTTTATAGTCTTTGTCTCATTTCTTTTGTCTCATTTTTATAAAAATCATTCAGGCAGCAGGAGATAATAAGTATCAACTGAAGAAGACGTTACCAGCCACTTAGACATTATCGCAACGCAATCCAAAGTGATGCTAGAGTAGGAAGAATGTACTCAAAGCACTCCCTTAAAAATAAAGTAACACCCCACGACAGTTAGTAATATTGCAAAGCATTTCTTTAAAAGCGCTGGCGATAGTATATGGGCGACTTTTGCACCGAGCTTAGCGGTAAAAAAGCTCATAATGCTAATTCCTAAAAAGGCATAAATGTGCACAAAGCCAATGGTATTGGGCACATTGACTTGCTGCTGCATCCCAAAGAACATAAACCCTAATGCACCGGCAATGGCGATAGGTAAGCCACACGCAGCTGACGTACCAACGGCTTTTTGCATGACCACACCATAACGAGTGAGATAAGGTACGGTTAAGCTGCCGCCACCGATACCGAAAATGGCAGAGGCAATCCCGATAACCCCACCTGCTGCCAATTGCTTAGGTTTTGAAGGCAGTTCTGTATTAGCATCATTGGCACTACTCGCATTGGTAGCATGACTTGTGAGCTGTTTTTTGCCACCGAAAAACATCTTGTAGGCGACCCAAAGCAAAAACACCCCAACAATAAGTTGGAGGTACAGCCCAGATATCTGTCCTGCTATGCCTGCCCCTAAAAAGCAGCCAACCGCTAAGCCTGGTGCCAGATTTTTAAAAACAGGCCACATGACGGCGCCTTTCTTATTATGTGCCATTAACGAGCTGATAGAGGTGATAATGATGGTCGCCAATGACGTACCTAATGCTAAGTGCATGATGTTGTCAGGACTGTAACCCATTTGCGTAAAGACGATAAATAATAATGGCACGATAATTGTGCCACCGCCCACACCAAATAGCCCCGCAGCAAATCCTGCTAGCGCGCCTATAATTAAAAAAATGATTAGTTCCACGGGATATTTGCTTCTTATTTAGAGTTAGTGCGATGGTTGTTTTAGTTAAGTGATAATAAGTCAGTTTAAAAGCTAACTTAAGCGATTTCTACTTGGTCCACTTGACCAACTCGAGAGTAGGCACGATTAAAATACACCAAACTTTCTGCTTGCTCACTTTGGCTGATGGCGACCACCCGGCACATAAAGATGCTGTGCGAGCCCACTTGCTGAATGTCCTCAATCTCACAATCAAAGCTGACCAACGCATCTTCTAAGACGGGAGCGCCTGTGATTAACGTACTCCAAGAGCCATATTCAAATCGCTCTTGCGAACTCAACTTAGAGGCAAAAGCGTTGGATATTGGCTCGTGCTGTGCGCCCAACACATTAACGCTTAACGTTCTATTCTCAATAAAATGGGCATGTGAGCGGGACGTCTGATTCATGCAAACCAGCAAGGTTGGCGGTGTGTCGGTGACGCTACACACCGCAGAGGCGGTAAATCCGTGTGCACCAGTGCGGCCTTTTGTGGTAACAATATTGACCGCGGTTGTTAACAAAGACATGGCATCTCTAAAACCGGTGGCTTCAATCATGGCTTAACTCCTAAATTTTAAATCTTTAAGTGCATTGATAACTGAGGTCACTTATCAGCTCAAACCAGCTAGGGCTTATGAATAAAACTAAACGGTCAGCTCTTGACGAGCGATGGCTGCGCCAGCGCTTAATGCTGCCAGCTTGCCTCGTGCCACGTCGCGAGACAACGGTGCCATACCGCAGTTGGTCGAAGGATAGAGCTTGTCAGCATCGACAAATTGCAGTGCTTTGCGTAGCGTATTTGCCACTTCTTCGGGGGTCTCAATGGCATTGGTTGCCACATCAATGGCGCCAATCATCACTTTTTTACCGCGAATCAGCTCAATCAAATCCATGGGTACATGGGAGTTTTGACACTCTAAAGAGACAATATCAATATTCGACTGCTGCAATTTAGGAAAGGCTTGCTCATATTGACGCCACTCTGAACCCAGTGTTTTTTTCCAATCGTTATTGGCTTTGATGCCATAGCCGTAGCAGATATGCACCCCCGTCTCACACTTTAGTCCTTCGATTGCTCGCTCTAATGTGGCAATCCCCCAGTCGTTGACGTCATCAAAGAACACATTAAATGCTGGTTCATCAAACTGGATGATATCCACGCCAGCCGCTTCTAACTCTCTGGCTTCTTGATTCAAAATTTTGGCAAACTCCCAAGCCAATTTTTCACGGCTTTTATAATGACCATCATACAAGGTATCAATCATCGTCATCGGACCTGGCAGTGCCCATTTGATAGGCTGATCGGTTTGTTGACGTAAAAATTTAGCATCGTCAACAAATACAGGTTTTTGACGGCTTACCGCACCCACGACTGAGGGCACACTGGCCTCATAGCGATTACGAATGCGTACGGTCTTGCGCCTCTCAAAATCAACGCCATCTAAATGTTCGATGAAAGTGGTCACAAAATGCTGACGGGTCTGCTCGCCATCACTGACAATATCAATGCCTGCATGCAGTTGTTCTTGCAGGGTCAAACGTAGCGCATCTTGTTTGGCTTCAATCAAGTGCGCGCCTTCTAGTGCCCAAGGTGACCAGATTTTCTCAGGTTCTGCTAGCCAAGATGGTTTTGGTAAGCTGCCAGCGGTAGATGTCGGTAATAATAGTTTCATATTGATCCATTTTTCACATTTTGTTTTTATATTTTAATTTTTTACATATCGGACAGTTAGGCAGCATATTTTTTAAGCGCACCTTTTTCCACAGAATAGCTGGCAGCCCACTGCTCTAAAATGTCTTGGTAAGGTTTGATGAATTGCTCTTCTGTAAACTTGCCTTGCTTTACTGCCATTTGGCTACGCTCTTCACGATCATACACAATTTGAGTTAGTGAATAATCTTGGTAGGTCAAACTTGGTTGATACACGTCACCTGCGCTTGAGTTGGCATTGTAAATTTCAGGTCGGTAGATTTTTTGGAATGTCTCCATAGTGCTTATCGCACTGATGAGCTCAAAATTGGTGTAATCACTCAACAAATCACCGGCGAAATAAAACGCTAATGGCGCAGCACTATCTGCAGGCATGAAGTAACGAACGGTTAAGCCCATTTTGTGAAAATACGCATCGGTTAACGAGTAGTCATCTTGCTTATATTCAACCCCTAATACAGGATGCTGATTGGCCGTACGGTAATAGGTTTTACTGGTTGACACGCTGAGGCAAATCACCGGTTTTTTATGAAAGTTGGCTTTATATGCCTCTGAGTTCAATAAGTATTGAAATAATTTGCCATGTAAGTCACCAAAATCTTCTGGTGGCGCAGATGCTGGATTTTTATCAAAATGCTCGAGCAGTACGACGCTAAAGTCGTAATCGCGCACATAAGAGGAGAAACTGTTGCCGATCATACCGTCAATACGGGTGTTGTCTTTATGATCAACAATCGTTGTTTTCAGCGTTTCGATGACAGGAAAGGTATGGCCATTACCTTCGATATCCATGTCTGCAGAAATGATGTCAACTTCAACAGAATAACGGTCTGCTGTTGGGTTATCCCAATGCGCCAAAGCGTTAAAACGGTTGTTTATCATTCTCAATGTTTTACGTAAATTCTCTTGGCGATGCTCGCCGCGCGCCAAATTCGCAAAGTTAGTGGTCAGACGCGTGCTGTCTGCAGGATGATAATTTTCATCAAAACGAATGCGCTTAATTGAACAGGTAAATTCTTTACTCATGATAATCTGCCACCCTAAACCAATCTTGTTATTTGAGATAAAACCAAATTTGTGTATGAGGTGAATTATGCCTGAATCATTACATGAATAAAAACGATGTAAATTAAATAAAAAATGAATAAAATTCACTATAGTGGTTAATGATGGGTAAGAGAATGAGAGGGCAGAGATTTTGACGAATGACTACGTGGGAAGTTGGGTCTATAAAGGAATAGGGAAAGCGGAAGGATTTGGAGAGAAGAGTTTGGCCAATCAACCACACGTAAAACATTTTTTCATCAAAGAGTGAGGCGTGAAAGCTAACTCAGAAATTTCCCAATTGGACTACGAAAATTTCCTTTTGAGTCACCTTGATACCTTTACCCATAAAAAAGGCCTCACCCATAAAAAAGGCAAGGCCAGATTTTTTCAGTCTTTAAATGACATTTATAAAAACAACAATCCTAAGCCGATCACAACACCACTGACAACCAATACAATCACACAAAAACCCATGATATCTTTGGCTTTTAGTCCAGCAATTGCTAAGGCTGGTAATGCCCAAAACGGCTGGATCATGTTTGTCCAAGCATCACCCCATGCAACTGCCATGGCCACTCTTGCAGGGTCACTACCCAGCATTTCTGCTGCTTCTAACATAATGGGTGCTTGAACTGCCCATTGCCCACCACCTGAGGGGACAAAAAAATTGACAAGCCCTGCACTTAAAAACGCGAAAAGTGGCAGCGTATCTGCCGTTGAAATGTTGACGAAGGCCTCTGACATTACTCCTGCCAAACCAGAGGCTGTCATCATTCCCATGATTCCTGCATAAAACGGAAATTGAACGATGATGGCACCCGCTCCTCTGACAGCTTCTTGAACGGCAATCAAATACTTGCGAGGCGTTCCGTGGAATATAATTCCAAGGAATAAAAACATAAAATTAACCAAGTCGAGCGTCAACGCAAAGCCATTTTGGACAAAATAATAAATGATAAAGGCAATACCAAGTGCACCGATAATCATAGATATTATCCAGCTGTTTTCCAGACGCTCGGCTGGTGTCATTTCCGATTTTGCTGGCAGCTCATCCATGATCGGATCAACGAGAAGTTTAGGATCGACGGCGATTGTGTCTTCTTTTTTTGGCATCATCAAACGGTTTAGTAATGGGACGATAATCACTAACGCCACAACGATGATTAAATTATAACTGGCAAAAATCGTTGCACTCGTTGGAATAATGCCGATTTTATCCGCGAATGGATGCCCCTCTGTGGCAATGGATAATGGAATGGAGCCAGAAAATCCAGCATGCCAAATGATAAATCCAGAATAGGCACTGGCAATTAATAAGCGGTAATCAACATGCTCAACACGCTTTGCCAACTCTTTGGCAAATAAAGCCCCAATAACCAAGCCAAAACCCCAGTTGATCCAGCTTGCTGCAAGCGATACCAAGGTGACCAAGACAATCGCACTGCCGGGTGACGTTGCCAAACTGGCCAATTTACCCAGCCCTTTTTTAAATATCGGGCTACTGGCCAATACAAAACCTGTGACTAATACCAGCACCATTTGCATGGAGAATGCGAGTAACGCCCAAAACCCTTCACCCCAAAACGCCACCATCTGTACCGGTGATGAGTCAGTTAACCCTAAACCCAGTGCAAAAATAACCACTGTTAAGATAATGACGAATAAAAACGGATCTGGTAGATATTTTTCCATCAAGCTATTCGAGAAACGTGTAATCCCTTTCATTTTATAAATCCCTTTTTATTTAAATGTGTGCTTCATCCCGTACCTACCGTGTTTTCGGTGCAGATCTTTAGTAGGTATTCCTACCTTAGTTTCTTCTAAAGTCGTGCGGTCATCCTTCGGCATTGTAGAATGAATAAATTTTTATCGTTGTACTGCCACCGCTTGTTTAATTGCTGCTGTTGTTTTTACTATCAACCAAACTGTCTAAGTTATTATAGGACGGATCATGGTCGTAGTATTATAAGCTATCTCTCTAGATGTAGAGATAAACAATTCATAGTAATGCTTTTGTCGTGTCTGAAGCGCGCTCAATCAATAGATCAATTGGAATATTAGGGCTTCATGTACTAAAGGCAAAGCCGGATTTATTTGTCAGGCGTAAATATCAAAGAGTTCTTGCCAGCTGATTTTTACGGTTCTAAAAATAGAGCCTCTCGCGTTTCTGGTTCAAAATGACGAGCTCAAGTAAACCTACCGACGAGATTCTTAGAGCAGTTCATACTGTGAGGTCTAAAAAACAGCAGACCAACACAAGCCACGGGATAGGTGGGTTATGTTCGGATAGATTGGGAAAACAGCAGACATAAAAAAAACGCTAGACGCGTTATTTATAAAGGTTTCAATGGGTATTTAGGATAGGGTAGGACAAAATAGGAAAACTAGCTTTTGATAAGATTGGCGGTGAAGGAGGAAGTCAAACTAATGGGCTAGGTTATTGATTTTATTGTGTTTATATATTTTTTACTGCGCATTAGACCAATAAATAGACCAACAGCATTATAGTGTTAGATACAAAGCAAATAATAGGATTTATCTCATAATAAATTGTATCAATATGTTACTTTAAACTTTAACATAGTTAAGAATATATTTGGTATCAATATATTTGTTGGTAAATATATTGATACCGTTATCTCTAACTGTAACTACAACGATCTGAACTCTTGAGCGCTTTCAAGTATTTCATTAGTATTTTTGTCATAGAAATCTAATACAATACCGTTTATTTTATAAGGAGCAGAAGAGTTCGACATGGAAATCTCATCATATATGAATTCGACATAAACTTTTCCTGCCATTCCTAACTCTTTCTTATCTATTAGGTCTTGTATTTTTTCGGCTTTTTCTCTGCTACTAACATATAGCTTACTCATACGTATATAATAAGGCTCATCAAGAACATGCTGGTATGGTAATCCCCCCAATAAATAAGAACACCTAGAAATAGAGATTAGCTGCTAAAATATATCAGCAGGAGAATCCTATGAAAAAGACACGCTTTAGCGACAACCAAATCGTTAATATCCTAAAACAAGCTGAACAAGGCGTTCCTATCACCGAGCTATGCCGCGAGCATAACATCAGCCAAAGTACCTTTTACAACTGGCGCTCAAAGTATGGCGGCATGGATGCCTCTTTAATTGCGCGTTTAAAAGAACTTGAAGTTGAAAATGCACGTCTTAAGAAGATGTATGCTGACGAATGTCTTAAGTCAGATATCCTACAGGATGCCATGACAAAAAAGTGGTAGCGCCCCAAAGGCGCAGGCAGCTAGCTTGTCACTATATTGAAGCGCGTCGCATTAGCATACGCCGTGCTTGCCGTATTTTTAACATCAGCGTCACCTGCTATTATCACAAGTCAGTAGCAACGGATGAGAATAAGCAGATAGCGGACTTGCTTATAGAGCTGACTACCCAGAATAAGAACTGGGGCTTTGGCTTGTGCTTCTTAACCCTACGTAACGTGATGGGGCTGCGATACAACCATAAGCGAGTGTATCGCATCTACTGTGAGCTTGAACTCAACCTTAGAATCAAGCCCAAGCGTCGCATTAAACGTGCTAAACCAATACCATTAGCAGTACCTGATAAGCTCAACCAAAGCTGGAGCATGGACTTTATGCACGACGGCTTAACGGATGGCCGCGGCTTTAGACTGTTCAACGTGATTGATGATTACAACCGTGAGGCACTCACCGTTGAGGTCGACTTCTCACTACCGGCGCAAAGGGTCATACGCAGTCTAAATCAGCTCACTGAGTACCGAGGTAAGCCGATTCAGATAAGATGTGATAACGGCCCTGAGTACATCAGCAATGCCTTAAAAGAATGGGCTTATGATCAAGGCATTACGATAAGCTATATTGAACCTGGCAATCCACAGCAAAATGCTTATGTGGAGCGTTTTAACAGAACGATGCGCTATGATTGGTTAAATCAGGAGCTGTTTGATAATCTAGAGCAGGTACGCGCACAAGCAAAAAACTGGTTATACCATTATAATCATGAGCGCCCGAACATGGGCAATGGCGGTTTTACACCGATACAGAAACTCAATCAGGTAGCTTAACTCTATTTACTAGGTGTCTTATGTTTGGGAGGGTTACCGTATTTAGTTATTTTCCTACCATCTATGTCCTCTCTTGTCTCTAAGTTGATTGATATACTATTGACACCAAATAATGGAAAGTACTGCCCGTCAATGCTATAGCTCTTAAGTGGAGGCTCATTATTATTATAGTCCGTTGCGATAGCTGTGATTAACTTCTTATCCTCTTCTGCTACCTCATCATAGTGAGGATAATAATAGTCATCATGATCTATATCAAAAACGAATTTTCTATTATCTCTAATAGAATTACCGTAATTTTGTGCTTCTTGATAAGTGCTTTCAGTAATATCTTCTCTTTTAAAGGGATTGTCACCTACTTCACCAAACCGTCTCTCGTACTCATCATCTCCTAATGCAATACGACTTATGATATTTTTGTCATTATCATCTAGGTCATCAGTTAACAAGCTAACCACTAATAGTTTATTAAGAAAGTCATTTGTATCCTCTACGTTATAATCTGGAAATTCATTATACTCTTCAAAATCAAAACTAGATTTTACTTCGTCATGAATGTATTCTTCAGAAATATCAGCTTCATTAGCTATAAAGCCAGTATCACCTTCATTATCTGAGCATGATGTTAGTAGAAGTATTGAAGTTAACATTAATAGTTTTTTCATAAATTTCTCACTAATACTGTACTTGATTGATTATTATTCTCTACCTATTGATGCTTGTACTTGATCACCATCAGTACGTATAGTGATATCTATGGCGTCACCAGTATTCAATATAGCTGTAGCATAGTATTTACTATCAGAAATTTTAAGATCTACATTAACTTCTTCGCATCTTACATTATCGCCCCCAAATTCATCTAAACCAGTTATATAAGAACCGAACCTCACCATGTCAGTAACTTGCTCACAAGAATTTTCTTCTATATAACTATTTCCAGAAAGATTGCCTATTTCGGAGAATATGAATAAAACAGAAACGACTATACCTGCACAGCCAATCCAAAATATTTTCTTATTATCTTCAAATTTTTTGGATCTTTTCCAAAGGTACAATATAGGTATAAAAATCATCCATTTTGGTGAGATATCTATGCCTTGTTTTTTGCATTTTTTATGATCTATGAAAGCCATTATAATAGCTGCTATATATGCTATTAATCCTAAGATAATACTAACAAATGAACTGAGGGCTATTCCCCAAGCTAGACTATTTGTAAGCCCTCCTATGTCTCTAGAATTATTTCCTGTGCTTTGATTTTGCGGTGGCGGTGGCGGTGGCGGTGGCGTAATAGAACTTATACCCTCTGCTAAATCTGTATCTTTTATAGGCTTCCAATCACCATTACCATCCCAAACTAGTGTATCTATATTTATGTTTTCTTCTAACAGTAGCTTTTTGACCTCTTTTTCAGTGATTGGCCCTATAGTTTTACCATCACTTGATATGTAGTGATAACTTTTGACCCTACTACTACCATTCATATTGAATCCCTATATCAACATAAAAACAAACATTGGCCATTAGTATTTTTACACTATTAATGAACCAATGTTTGTTTTATGAAAATCAATAAATTTAACATGTTAGCAACAATTTAGCAAAGAATATCGGAACTGAACAAACATTTATTTTATTATTTAATAACTCTATTAAAACAAGCCGCGCTAATTTAAAACTAAGAAGGCTAGATAAGTTTAATCTAAGGCATCAAATGAAAAGCTAAACTCGACGGTAATATTAATCCACTTCGCGATACTGCTTAATACCCTTATAGAGTTAATAGAATCAAATTTTTCAGCAATGACATCTGCCAATTCTCTTGGACCCTGCTATCATTACCTCACTATAACTATTCATAATTTTCCAGCGCGTTAAGGAATAATAAATGCCTGCCAGAACCACTAATAATATTAGCAAAATCAATCAAGACGATATCAACAAAGCCGTCTGGAACGCCTGTGACACCTTTCGCGGGGTCATCAGCGCCGACACCTATAAAGACTTTATCTTAACCATGCTGTTCCTCAAGTACTTATCAGATGTCTATCGCGATGAGTACATCAAGCTGGTCGAGCAGTTTGGCGACAACCCAGAGCTGATCCACGCCATGATGGCAAAGCAGCGTTTTGTGTTGCCTGAGGGCGCAAGCTTTTGGGATCTATACGAGCAGCGTCATCAGCCGGGCAACGGTCAGCGTATCGACGAGGCGCTACATGCCATTGAAGAAGCCAACGGCACCAAGCTTAAAAACGTCTTCCAAGATATTAGCTTTAATACTGATAAATTGGGTCAAGAAAAGCAAAAGAACGAGCTATTACGCCACTTATTAGAAGACTTTGGCAAAGAGATTTTGAACCTCTCCGCCGAGCGTGTCGGTAGCCTCGATGTGATTGGCAATGCGTACGAGTACTTAATCAAGCACTTTGCGGCAAGTAGTGGCGCGACGGCTGGTGAGTTCTATACGCCGCCCGAAGTATCGAATTTGCTAGCGACTATCCTTGAGCCTGTTGAGGGTGATGAAATCTGTGATCCAGCTTGTGGTTCAGGCTCGCTACTCATTAAATGCGGGGCGATGGTACGCAAAAACTCAAATTCTAAGAAGTATGCGCTATACGGTCAAGAAGCCATTGGCTCGACATGGGCACTGGCCAAAATGAATATGTTCCTACACGGTGAGGACAACCACCGTATCGAGTGGGGCGATACCATCCGCAATCCGCTGCTACTGGACAAAGACGGCAAGAACTTATTACAGTTCGATGTGGTGACTGCCAACCCGCCGTTTTCATTGGATAAATGGGGTCATGACGATGCCAGTAGCGATCCCTATGGTCGCTTCCATCGCGGTGTACCGCCCAAGACCAAGGGCGACTATGCGTTTATCAGTCATATGATCGAAACGCTCAAACCTGCGACTGGTCGCATGGGCGTGGTCGTACCGCATGGCGTGCTGTTCCGTGCGTCTAGTGAAGGCAAAATCCGTCAGCAACTCATAGAAGAAAACTTGCTCGATACGGTGATTGGTTTACCCGAAAAGCTGTTCTTTGGGACGGGTATTCCAGCCGCGATATTACTGTTCAAAAAGAATAAAACAGATGATACGGTGTTGTTTATCGATGCCAGCAATGAGTTTAAATCGGGTAAAAACCAAAACCAGCTCACCGATGCCAATATTGCTAAAGTCATTGAGACGTATAAAGCGCGTGAAAGCGTCGATAAATACGCGTATCTCGCGAGCTTTGATGAGATAGCCGATAATGACTTTAACCTAAACATTCCGCGCTATGTCGATACGTTTGAAGAAGAAGCAGAGATTGATCTAGATGCGGTGCGTAATGAGCGTCTTGAGTTAAAAGCTGAACTCGATAAATTAGAGACTGAGATGGCAGATTTTTTAAAAAGTTTGGGGTATTGATCTATGCGACTATTAGCTAAAGAAGAAACACCTTTAGACTGGACTTCTAAAAAAATAGGTTCTTATGTTTTAGGGCATAAAGGTGGTGCTGCACTACGTCCAAGTGACTTCAGTGATGTTGGATTTCCTGTCATACCAAAAAAAGCTATCCAGCCTACTGGCGAATTGTTGATTGAAAGCCCTACCTATTGTACTAATGAATTTGCTAGTAATAACAAGCGTTCTATTGTAGATAATTCTTATACTATAACTACTCTTCGAGATCTTGTTCCAACCGGACCAACTATAGGAACGGTAGTTAATTTTACTAGTGAAGAAAAATATATTCTATCTCAAGGAATATACGGGCTAAAACTTAATGATGATCTTGATAAAAAGTACCTTTCATATTTAAGTAATACATCTTTTTATAGAAAAGTAATGCAAAGGATTATGGTCGGAAGTACCCAAGTCCACATCCGCACCCCAGAATACCTTGATTTAGAAATTCAAATTCCACCTCTCCTAGAACAACAAAAGATCGCTAAAATCCTATCGACTTGGGATAGAGCGATTAGCACGACTGAGCGTTTGATTGACAATAGTACCCAACAGAAAAAAGCGTTGATGCAGCAATTACTGACGGGTAAAAAGCGTTTGCTTGATGAGTCGGGGAAACCGTTTGCGGGTGAGTGGGAAAGTAGGCTCTTTAAAAATATATTAAAACTTGATAGAGGTAGCTCTCCTAGACCTATTGTCAAATATATGACAGATAGCGAAGACGGTGTAAATTGGATAAAAATCGGAGATACAAAAGGTGAGGGTTTATATATTAACTCCACAAAAGAGAGAATTACGAAAGAAGGTGCTGAAAAATCACGCAAAGTATTTAAAGGTGAAGTAGTTCTTTCAAATTCAATGAGCTACGGCAAACCATATATTTTGAATATTGATGGATATATCCATGATGGTTGGTTCGTCATTAGAAAATTTGAGAAAAATATAGATGTCAATTTTCTAATTCAAATTTTAAGCTCAGAGTTGATTCAAAGACAATACAAACGGTTAGCAGCAGGTGGAGTAGTTAGTAATATTAGTAGCGAACTAGTTTATGCAGTTAAGATCAACTTGCCTTCTATTCCAGAACAACAAAAAATCGCCACCGTGTTAACCAATGCCGATAAAGAAATTGAATTGCTTGAGCAGCAATTGGCTGATTTGCAGCAAGAGAAAAAGGCGCTGATGCAGGTGTTGTTGATGGGTAAAAAGCGGGTGGTGATTGATGGGTAAAAAATGCTAATTTTGACAAGGCGAAAGGGTGCATGACAAATGATTAAAAAAATATGTGATGCAATAAAAGCATGGTATAACGGCTCTCACACTCTCTACGAGAATGATCCTAATTCAAATGTTTTTATCATCGGCTTTAATCATGAAGTTCATTGGACTGCTAAAATGGTTAGGTGTCTCTTTAAATGGTATTTGGAACATTGGAAATGGTTTTGGGGTATTGTGATACCTGTGAGTGTGAGCTTATTTATAGCATTTCATAATTAAAAGAAATAAGGCGTGAGTTAGATATGAGAAAAGATATTGATTATAAAAAAATGAAGCAGCGCCGTGAGCCCGCTGTATCTCGCACAAAGGACGTACGTAATGAGTATGATAGAGACGAAGCTCGACTGATTCATTCAGCTGCGTTTAGAAGATTACAATCCAAAACACAAGTACTAGGTTTGGGTGAAAGTGACTTCTATCGTACTCGGCTGACTCACTCTATGGAGGTTGCGCAAATTGGTCGAGGTATTGTTCAGTATCTTAAGAAAGACAAGCAATTTAAACAGTATAAAACCTACCTGCCCAATATGTCATTGATTACAGCCATTTGTCTGGCTCATGACATTGGTCATCCACCATTTGGTCATGGTGGTGAAGTAGCGCTAAATTACTGCATGCGTGAATATGGCGGCTTTGAAGGTAATGGTCAAACATTAAGAATTTTGGGTAACTTAGATAAGTATCATGCAAAGTACGGTCTTAATCCTACAAGAAGAATGCTACTTGGCGTTCTAAAATATCCAGTACCATATTCAGAGCTTGTGAATAATAGCGTCTATAAGAAGAAAACAGACAAACATGAGAGTCCATATTGGTTATTTGCAGCAGACACACAAAAGCCGCCAAAATGCTATCACGATGCAGACCAAGATATTGCTGACTTTATCTTTGACGGTTTTTCTAGAAAAGATATAAAAAGGTTTACCAAACACAAGTCCGAAGATGGCAAGCATCGAAAAACATGCTTTAAATCACTTGACTGTTCAATCATGAATTTAGCAGATAATATCTCGTATAGTCTTCATGACTTAGAAGACGCTCTATCTTTGGGAATGATCAACCAATCTCAATGGGAAAAACATTTTAAAGGTCAAAAAAAGCTATTCAATAATGTAGCAAATGAGCTTAATAATAAGAAATTGTTATTTGACAATATCACTGCTAGGCTATTTAGTGATCACAGCTATGAACGTAAAAGTGCTATTGGTTGTTTGGTCAACTTAATGATTACAAATGTAGTTATTACAGATAACGGATCAAGATGTAAAAACAGGCTGTTGCGGTATGAAGTCAAACTTGATGGTAGCGTAGAGCAGTTAAGAACTCATATATTTGATATCGTCTATAAATTGGTTATAAAAGATGAAAACGTTCAGCAGTTAGAGTTTAAAGGACAAAAGCTGATAATAGAGTTATTTCAAGTTTTATCAGAAGACCCAGAACGTTTTTTACCTAAAAGCACCAAAGATGTTTGGGTTCAAGCGGGAGCGGATGCATTAGAAATGCCCGAAAATTACTTATCAAGTAATAAAATAAAAGAGCTGGAAAAAGAGGGTTTATGTATTTCAAAAGTAGCAGAACAATCAGCACAGATGAGGGTTATATGTGACTTTATTGCTGGCATGACTGATGATTACGCTACTCGGTTTTATGAAAAACTATTCACACCTCAAAAAGGCTCTATCTTCGACAGATTGTAATTTTATCTTAAGAATATAATTTTTTAAAGAGTCGCCGTAATTGTTCAGATAATGACATAAAGATACGGCGATTTTTTATGCGTGCTCATAATACTATATGACCGACGCTCCACTATAGCGACAAACAGTAGCGCACTGTTATACTGATGAGATATAAGGTTATTTATAGTTCGATCACACAAAAAAGCGACTGGATATTACTATGGATATAAAAAAACTTACGCTGAATAATCTAGGACGCTTTGAAAACCTTGAAGTGGACGTTGCCCCAATCGCTGATTACCCCTCAAACGTCACCATATTCATCGGCAACAATGGCGCTGGCAAGACTTCAATATTAGAGGCGCTGGCGACATCACTCAGCTGGTTTGTCGCGCGCTTGCGGAATGAAAAAGGCAGCGGCAACATGATCAATGAACTGTCTATCCTCGATAATGCACCCGCCGCTAGCATCACATTACAGCTATCCGATCAAACTCAGAGTAGCAATAATAGCGAGCTGTCATTCTATGAGTGGACACTTGCCAAAGCACGTAAGGGTCGCAAGAGCGAAAAATCAAGCCAGCTCGGCCAGCTTAATAAGCTGGTAGACAGCTATCGGCAGCAGCTTACCGATAATGACAATGCCAGTTTGCCCCTGATCGCTTACTATCCTGTTGAGCGTTCAGTTTTAGATATTCCCCTAAAGATCAAAAACAAGCATAACTTTGACCAAATAGATGGCTATGACAGCGCGCTCAATCATGGCGTGGACTTTCGACGGTTTTTTGAATGGTTTCGTGAGCGTGAAGATATTGAGAATGAGGAGCAAAATAGAAGTTCTAGCAGAGTTATAACAGAATATATTGAAGACTTTGCTAAGGTAGAGGATATGGTTTTTGGTAATAAAGAGAGACTCGACAGTTTAGATAAGGAAGATATAGAGTCTGTCTTACAAAAGTTTGAACGCATAAATAGATTTTCAACTTCTTTAAAGAAAATAGAATATGAACACCAAGACAAACAACTAAATGCCGTTAGAACCGCTATTACCGCGTTTATGCCTAACCTTAGCAACATTCGCGTTCAGCGTAAGCCGCGACTGCATATGGCAGTCGATAAAAACGGTCAACCCTTAAATGTCATGCAGCTCTCGCAAGGAGAGAAATCACTAATGGCATTGGTAGGCGATATTGCCCGTCGTTTAGCGATGATGAATCCTGCTCTTGATGACCCACTACAAGGTGATGGCATTATCTTAATTGATGAAGTCGATATGCACTTGCATCCTAGTTGGCAGCGTAATCTTGTGCCACGCTTCACGGCTACTTTCCCCAATTGTCAGATCATACTTAGCACCCATTCTCCTTTGGTCATCAGTGATCAAAAAGGCATATTGGTCTATCTGCTAAGTGATGGTGAGATTGGTGCATTGCCGCCTTTATATGGTGCGGACGTTAACACCGTATTGCTAGAGGCAATGGACACGGACGTTCGTAACCCTGATATTAATGGTAAGCTTAATGACTTATTAGATGCCATTCATGACGGTGATGTCAATAATGCCAAGATGCTAATGCAAGCACTAGGTCGTGAGCTGCCAGCAGGCAATATGGAGCTTGCCAAAGCAAGATTGCTGCTTCGTAAAAAGGAGCTGCAGCTTGCGAAAAATAAGTAAACAAGTAGGTTTCGAGCCAGCAAGTTTAAGTCAGTTTAAACGTCGCAATAAGCAAGGCAACTATAGTGATCTGACGGTTGAAACAAGACAAGATATCCGTTTGGCATGTACCATAGAGCAGTTTTATTTATGTGCTTACTGCTGCAAACAAATCTCAGGTAGCAGCGACGATACAATGAATGAGCATGTCATAGCAAGAAAGACAGCACCTCATAAAAGCCTTGATTACACCAATATCGTTGCCAGTTGTACAACGGCCAATCAGTGCGATAATGCACATGGGTCACAGACATTACCGTTAACGCCTTTCGACGTTGAATGTGAAACAGATTTAGATTTTAAGCTCAGCGGTAGAGTGGTGGGTTTAACCGATGACGCTCAAAAAACCATCGGTATATTAAATTTAAACAATAAGTCTTTGAATGAGCAAAGAAAAATATTTATCGATACTATACTTTTCACATATGGTGAGAATGCTATAGAAGATGACTATCTGATAAATATAATGATAGACGAATTGGCGCAACTAGAAGAAGGTAAACTTGAAGCATTTGCGCCTGTGGTTATCAATGTATTACGAGGATGGGTTAGATGACTAACAGTATCAATTTCGCCGAAGAATTCAGCTCAAAGATTCCCGCCTTAACCTTACTCACCACGCTGGGTTATGAGTTTATTCCGCCAAGTCAATGCAATGCCATGCGCGCAAAAGTGGCTGTAAGTAAAGCCAATAATAAAGCCACCAATCAAGTGATGCTCCTGCCCGTTATGCGTGCGTTTTTAGCCAAGCAAACTTTTATGTTTGAAGGTCAGACGCATCCTTTGTCAGACAGCGCCGTTGATAAAATCATGCACGAACTCAACCCAGCGATGAACTTAGGCTTGCAGCTTGCCAATGAAAAGCTCTATAACGCCATGCTGTATGGCGTGACGGTGACTGAGTTCATCGACGGTAAAAAAACCTCGCAGACCATCGCTTTGATAGATTGGAATAATATTGGTAATAATAGCTTTCACGTGACCGAAGAGCTGTTAGTACTTAATAGTGAAGGTACCAACAGTCGTAGACCTGATATCGTCTGCTTTGTGAATGGTTTACCGCTGGCAGTGATCGAAGCCAAACGCCCTGACTCTAGTAGAGAGTGGCAATCGACCAACGCCCAGGCGGTGTCCCAGCATATCCGCAATCAACATCAAAAAGAAATTCCACATTTATTTGCCTATAGCCAGCTATTGCTAGCGGTTAATGGTAATGACGGTCTGTATGCTACCTGCGGTACGCCTGAGAAGTTTTGGGCAAAATGGGTCGAAGAAGAAATCTCTGAGCCTGAGTTTCATCGTTTAAAGAACCAAGTACTTAGTCCTAAGCAAGTTGATAATTTGTTTGGTGATCGTCCTACCTCTATTAAAGAGGAATATCAGTCATTAGTTGATGGTGGTGATTTAGTTGTCACCCCCCTATGGCAGGATAGTTGT